>NZ_JAZQNU010000198.1:0-27661 GCF_045627485.1 Pedobacter sp.
TTCATTATTTTATATATTCTAATTTAACAACGGTCAGTTCTTCTAAGGCAACTTTTGCATTTAAGTAATTGGCTTCAGTTTCAAGTTTTGTTTGAAAATTCTCATTAAAAGTCATAGAAGCACTGTTGTAGTCAAGGAAGGATGCCTCTCCCCTTTGGTATTTCACTTTAATGGCCTTCATGTTACTCTCGGCATCTAGATAGGCATTATTAACCGGAATAAGTGATTTTTGATACTGCATATACACGAAGTACCGGCTTTTAACCAATGCTTCCAGTTGCAGCAAGTATTCATCGGCATTCGCCTGAGCTAATTTAATCTGTTCTTTTGCTCTTTTGATGTTAGCAGGTTTAGCAAACAATATCCCAGGGTTGAAATTCACACCAAACTGGTAACCGGTCAACAAATCAGCTGTAGTTAAATTCACAGAATTTATATTCGCATCGTTTGAGCGGGTAACGTATTGAAAAGAAAAGGGATCCAACCAGGATATTTTTGCAGCGGAAAGGTCGCTTTTTGCGATGTTCACTTCACTGCCTAAAGATTTTACACGAGGGTAGTTGGCTTTTGCTGCTGCTACAAGTTTTTCTAAGTAAAGACTAGACACTTCACCCAGTATACTTTCTTGGGCGCCAGCTCTTTGAGCTGAAAGAACTATCGAGATTACACAAATAAAAATTAGAACAAGGGTAGACTTTTTATTCATAGACAAGGTTAGTAAAATCAAAGGTATAAGTTATAGTTAAATAATTTTTAAATATTATACCATACTATCAAATATACATACCTAAATGGTATTATTTGAATTAAACAAAACTTTGGCAACAATTATTAAGAAATTTAAAATAAAAAGTTGGTAATAATGTATATAACTTCAATCAAAAATTCATATTCACGAGCTAATGATCTTGAGTGCTAAAGGATTTGTAAATCAAAAATAATAATAAAAATGGCATTAAAGCCATGGTAAACTAGGTAAATCGATTCCTTAAAAAATATTATCTCATGTATAAACAAAAATTTATACGTAAAAGTTGTAACCTCCTACTATGTTAAGTATAATCAATAAAAATATTTCAGAAAAGTATAATAGTTAATCGTTAATTACTAGATTTTATTAATATTTTAGCGGCTTTAACGTGCTCCATCCATGACTAAATATCTAAGGGCTACAGTATATTTTTTACTAACCCTCTGTACATCTACTGTAACCGCCCAGTTCCCATATTTAGAAAGCTTTAAAAATGCAACTGCATCTGGTATTAATTTTGGAGGTGCACCATCTGCTTTTCTTACCGCTGGTGGAAGCGGTTATAACCCGACCAGCCTTGCTCACTCCGGCACTCCTATTGACGAAAATGGAAAAGGTTATCTCCGATTGACGAGCAACTCTAGAAATCAAAAAGGATATATTTATAGTAACACAGTTTTTCCTTTTACACAAGGTTTGACGGTTCAATTTGAATATTATATTTACGGAGGTACTGGCGCAGACGGCATTAGTTTCTTTTTATTTGACGCTACTGCCAATCCGTTCAATATTGGTGGTTTCGGAGGGTCGTTAGGATATGCTCAGATCACGACGACAGATCCAACATCACCAGGTGTAAGTAAAGGATACATGGCTGTTGGCTTAGATGAATTTGGTAATTTTTCGAACCCTTCTGAAGGCAGACAAGGTGGCCCGGGACAGATAGCAGGCTCTGTAACACTCCGCGGGAAAGGTGATGGCGCCGCTTTAACAGCAGGGAACTATTCGTTTTTAACCTCCACCAATACCAATACTTTGGGTTTTAATTTAGTCGGCGACCAGAACAACAGGCAGCCAGATTCCACTTCTAACGGCTATCGACGCGTTTTAATTGATCTGTCCCCGAATCCTAATGGCGGATATAACATTACGGTCAGAATTACCAGAGGTGGCCCTACTTTAGTTACGTCCACCGTGATTAACAACTTTTACTACCCGGAAATTGCACCTACAAATCTTAAGTACGGCCTGGCGTCATCTACTGGTGACCAAACCAATTTTCACGAAATCAGAAACGTTATTATTGATTCGAAGGTCCTCAATACCCTTGTGCCCCCAAATGCTGCAAATGATGCATTTACGATCTGCCAGGGAATTGTAGCTTCAGTAGATGTAGCGGCTAACGACAAAACAACAAATGCAGGCGGAAGTATAAACAAGGCATCTATTGACCTCAACCCAAGTGAAGTTGGCTTGCAAAATTCTTTTACAGTAACAAGTAAAGGTGTTTTTTCAATTGGAGAAGACAACAACATCTTGTTTACCCCTGCATCCAATTTTTCAGGAACTGTTACGGCGAGTTATAACATTAAAGATTCCTTTGGGATGACCTCCAACAATGCGACCGTTACATTGACGTACACGGCTGCGCCTGTGCAGCCTCTGGCTGGTACTGACCAACTCCTCAACATCAGCACTGCAACCACTAACTATACGCTACAAGGAAATAATCCCGGAACCGATGTAGGTACCTGGACACAAGTATCCGGCCCTACTACAGCTGTAATAGCTAACCCTGCTTTATATAACACTGCCGTTAACAGCCTGACCAATGGGGTTTATGTCTTCCGCTGGACCATCAAATCAAAGGGTGGTTGTGAATTAACTGATAATGTGCAATTAGTTGTAAATCATATTCCCGTTGCGGCAAACGATGCGCTAACTACAAATTATAATACCAGTGGAACAGTATTAGTCTTAAACAATGACACCGACGTTGATGGTAATAACACGATTGACAAAGCGACTATTGTTGTTAAAATACAATCTCAATCTGGTAAGATTTCCATTGACCCTTTAACAGGACTCGTTACCTATACGCCAAACCCTGGGTTTTCGGGTACCGATTATTTTACTTACACCGTAAAAGATAACTTCGGTGCAGAATCAAATGAAGCTACCGTTAACGTCACTGTTAATCCTCAGCCTGACCCGACCACTATCGGTTTAGCTAAAGGATTAACCGCTCGATCCAGGAACATTGACGGAAGTTACGACTTAACCTATACATTTAACCTGGTCAACTTCGGTAATGTGGAAACCATTTATAACATCAGCCTGATGGACGACCTGGAAGCGACCTTCAAAAAAAATGCAGTCGTCGTTAAACGGATAACCGCCACAGGAACCCTCCACGCAAACAATAGTTATAACGGTTATACGGTACAGAACATGTTACTGCCTTCAAGCACCTTACTCGCTGCGCGTAAAGAACAAGTGATATTGGAGATTAATGTTACGCTTAATAAAGGCGAAGGCGTTTTCAACAATACCGCAATAGCTGAGGGTTTGAATACCAAAGACGGAAGTCCAGTGAGTGACCAGTCTACCAATGGGCTGATACCTGATCCAAACACACCCAATGATGTTACTCCGGCTTCGCCCACACCTGTTACCTTAAATGAAGAAGATTTATTTATCCCTGGGGGTTTTTCGCCCAACAACGATGGAATTAACGACTATTTTGTAATAGAAAATGGATCCAGGTATCAGATCCACCTGGAGATTTTCAACCGCTGGGGAAATAGAATTTATCGTTCAGTTAATTATAAGAATGAATGGAATGGTAAAACAACCGAAGGAATTCGGGTAGGCGACGATGTCCCTACAGGCACCTATTATTATGTAATTAAGATAGATGGCGTCAACAAATACGTAGGCCATCTTACCGTTAGCCGATAGAATGAAAAAACTTATACCCATTTCCCTTTTGCTTGTTATGTTCATGCTGGCCAATAACCTGCAAGCCCAACAAGATGCCATGTACACACAATACATGTTTAATACACTGGCCATTAACCCCGCCTATGCAGGCAGCAGAAATGTAATCTCTGCAACAGCGCTATTTAGAAATCAATGGACAGGAATACCAGGCGCTCCAAAAACGGGAACCTTTACCATTGATGCACCAGTTTTTAATGATAAAATTGGAATAGGATTTCAATTTATATCTGACAAATTAGGCGTTACTCAAACCACCGGCGCGGTTTTCAGCGCCGCATACCGGATAAAAATGGACGAGGGAACTTTAAGCTTCGGCGTTCAGGGGAATGCGAGCCAGTATCGGGTTAACCTCACAGATGTTTCGCTAAGTCCCTCACAACCATACGACCCCGCTTTTGCTAACAACATCGATAAAATGCTTTTTAACTTTGGAACAGGTATGTATTACAACACCGATCGATTTTATATCGGATTAGCAGCGCAAGACCTGATGCCAAATGACCTGTCGGCCGAGCGCACCTCTGGCGCGAAATTAAGTGGCAAGCAAGCCTTACACCTTTTCTTTTCTGCAGGTTATGTATTTCCCGTTGCAGAAGACCTCAAGTTAAAACCCTCTTTTCTGGTTAAAGGCGTAAAAGGTGCTCCTATAGAAGCCGATTTAAATGCGACACTTTGGATTAAAGATGTCATTGGTATCGGTGCACAATATAGAACCAGTGCCGATATTGCCGGTCTGATCGAACTTCAGGCTACCCCTCAAATCAGGGTCGGATATAGTTATGACCGCAGTACCACCAGTTTACAAAACTTCAATTCCGGCAGCCATGAAATTATGCTGAGGTATGAATTTGGCTTTGAAAAGGATAAAATATTGTCACCAAGATATTTCTAATCAACATGAAATTACGCTTACGATTACTTAAAGTGCTTTTGCTTTCGCTAGCCATTATGTTCACACAATGGAGCTATGCGCAGGAAAAAAAGAACATAACTGCAGAAATGAAAAATGCGACTGCAGATTTTCAAGCATTGCGTTACATGGCTGCGATTGGCAATCTAAATAAGGTGTTAACTAAAGACAGCACTAATGTAGTTGCCCAAGACATGCTGGCCTATAGCCACAAGATGGTTAAGAACTATCCTGAAGCCTTAAAAGGATATGAAAAGCTTGTTAAGCAAAAAAGCGTTAAACCTGAATGGGCACTATATTATGCAGAATCACTTGCCAGTAACCAACAATATGAAAGCGCTGAGGGTTGGTACCGCAAGTACCTAACACTGGTTCCAGCCGATAAAAGGGCAGCTTTATTTGCACGTTCAAATGCCGGCACCTTCAATGAAAACCTGGGGAACTGGTCTATTAATTTTCTTAATATTAATACCCAAAGCTCAGAATATAGTCCGGCATTTTATCAGAATGGCCTACTGTTCAGCAGCAACAGAAAAACTGCGAAGCCTGTTAAACGCACTTTCCAATGGGATCAAAGTCCTTTTACCAACCTCTATTACGTTCCTAAATTAGGCGACCTGAAAGCTGTAAACCCGGATAGCCTGTTGATGCTGGCGAAAGCGCAGAAAGATCATCGCTACAAATTCAACGATGATGATACCGCACCTACCAGTAATGACACTAAAACACTGGGAACTTATCATTCGAGTATTGTCAGAGATACACTGGCGTCAATTATTCCCACTCCTATAAACCTTCAACTCCTGAAAGGCAACATTAATACCAAGTATCACGAGGCAGCGGCAGCCGTTTTTCCTGACGGGTCAATCATCTACACCAGGAATAACTTTGTCAACGGGCGTGTGCAGAAAAGTATTAAGGGAATTAACAAACTCAAACTTTATACGGCATCTGGAGACGGATTGAATAAGATAACTGAATTCCCCCACAACAGCAATGAGTATTCGACGGGCCATCCTACCCTAAACCAAAATGGCACAATCATGATCTTTGCGTCAGACCGCCCGGGTGGTTTAGGCGGAACGGATCTATACTATACGGTCCGGTCTGGAAATGGCAACTGGAATACACCCGTAAACATGGGTAAACGCATTAATACAGAAGGCGATGAGCTTTTTCCATACCTCGGCACCAATAACACATTATATTTTGCCTCCACAGGGCATGCAGGTTTAGGAGGCCTGGATATCTTCGAAGTAACATTAAAAGAAATGAGTCCCGTTGATCAACCAAAAAACATGGGTGCACCGATCAACTCGCCAAAAGACGATTTCAGTTTAATTAAATCGGCTGATGGGAAACAGGGCTATTTTAGTTCTAACCGACGCGGAAACGACGATATCTACCATTTTAAAAGGACAGTACAGCTAATCATATTGCAAGGTATAGTGACCGACGCGAGAACCAGAATCCCTTTGGCTAACAGCAGACTGGTGATGCGCCATGTAGCGGGTGCAGATACCTTAACAACAAATGCAAATGGTGAATTCAAAAGAGTGTTACCTAAAGACACAGATTACGAATTAACGGCACATAAATCTGGCTTTGTTAATAAGATTGCTTTCGTCACCTCACAAGGGATTACCCGGGATTCAATTATTAAGATGGACATTAAGCTTAATAAAGTTGAGACGCAGCAACAAACCGTTCTAAGCAATTGCGAAACTTTAAAAAAAACCTTTGCTGTTAACAACATTTACTACGACCTGGACCGGTCTGAAATCAGGTCTGACGCATTACCCACCTTAGAGGAGTTATTTCAACTGATGAAAAAACACCCAGAAATCAGGGTAATTACCTCAAGTCACTGCGATAGCCGGGCATCTGACGACTATAACAGAAAACTATCATTGAGAAGAGGACATGCTGCTAAAGCCTTTTTAGTTAAAAAAGGAATATCGGCGGATAGGATTCAGGTAGAATATTACGGTAAAACCAGGATTATTAACCGCTGCTATGATGATGTTCCATGTTCAGCGCAAGATCAGCAACTAAACCGCCGTACCGAATTCGATATAATCTTACACGGTGTAAATATCACCAGGCAGGATTGCGAAGAAGCATTTTAAACTTTCTCTTTCTGCACCAATGCTGGAAAAGTTTTCATGATGATTTTAATGTCTAACCAAAGTGAATAATTTTGTGCGTAGAAATTGTCTAATTTTTTACGCTCGCGTTCAGACATATCTTCTCTACCCCTACGGCTGACTTGCCATAACCCTGTCAAGCCTGCTGGACCGAGAAAACGCATACTCCATTCGTTTGAGGTGAGTTGTTCGGCTTCATACAAAGGCAATGGGCGGTTGCCTACTAGCGACATATCCCCTTTAAAGACATTAAACAACTGTGGTAGTTCGTCAATGCTGTATTTCCTGATGAAACTTCCAAACTTGGTTACACGGGGATCATTCTTTAATTTCATAAATGTCGATTTTCCCGCCTCAGTCTTATCATACTGATTGAGTTCGCTTAACCCCGCTAACTCGTTGCTAGCATTGTTTCGCATGGACCGAAATTTATAAAAGTCGAAAATATGGTATCCGGTACCTACCCTTTTACTTTTGAATATAACCGGCCCTTTGGATTCTAATGCAATAACTGCCGCTACGATAAGTAAAATCGGACTAATCAGAAGTAATGCACAACCAGAAGCGACTATATCAAAGGCTCTTTTATAAAATGGAATCTTATACCGCACGTCAATTTTAGACAGGTCAGACAACTGGGGTTTAATCAACTTAAATTTAACTAAAAAGCCGATGCGTTCACAAAGGTCATCAACAGGAATTGGTGATGAATATAAATCGTTAACCTTATGTTGCATAGCTAACTTCCTGAGACCTTCATGTCTTTCCAATGACAACAGGATAATTACAAGCCCCTTCAACAAGGGATCTTTTTTTAACTTTCCAATTAAGTCAAAGGTTTTATCTTTATTCTCTACCTCAATTACAATAACATCCGGGAGATTGAACAAGGATTGCTCCTTTAAATACTGGGCACACTGTTCGACAGATGCTTCAACATGAACGGCAAAGTTTTCCTGTAGCTTGGGCAAGGCTTCATTTGACAGAGAACTTCCTGAATAGAGAACGCGAATAGGCTGATTGGTCAATTTATTTGTGGATTTAGCGCGCAATAGATTCGAATTTAGTGAATACCTCTTTAAGTGCAGTTTTTAATTGTGTTGGGTTGAATGGTTTAGGAATACAGGCATCTACATTAAATCGCATCTCGGCTACGCGTTCTTCTAAATTGCTTGCTCCTGATAAGATGACTACAGGCGTGTCTCTATAAAATCCACTAATTTTTAGGTTGTGGATAAAAGAACTACCGTCAAAATATGGCATTTCGAGATCTGACAAAATGAGTTCCGGTGAATGACCTTCTTCAAGCCAGGTTAAGGCTTCTACACCACTGTTTTTAATAATCAGGTCATAATCTGCCGACAGCACGAAATTTAATAATTTAAGGATTGTTATCTCATCATCAACAATCAGTATCTGCTTTTTACCCATGGTAGTCCTTCGATGACACTATATATAAACGAACATACAAATTTTAACAAAAACATTTGTTATTCACCTTAAATTAACAAAAAAAACTTAAACTTAACTAAGAAAGGCCGCGAAAGTATTAACTATCGCGGCCTTTCAGAACTGTTAGTTCTAATTATTGTGCCCTACCCGATTTTTTATCCTGGCCGCGACCGATTATATAACCGGTACCAGCACCAACTACACCACCAATAACAGCACCTCTTCCTTTCTTTTTATCAATTAATGCACCACCAACTGCACCAGCAGCACCACCAATAACACCACCTTTAGCAGCTTGGCTCCATCCTTCTTTTTTTGCAGATGTAGTTGTAGTAGTTGACGATGAGCTTACATTGTTAGAGGTTCTAGCTGGAGCACTTGCTTCTCTTTGTCTAGATAGTAATAGTGTACGCTTTTCTTCTGCTATTTTAGCCTCCTTTTCTTGTAAAGCGATTCTTTCAGCTTCCTGCTGACGAACCACCTCTGCCTTTTTAAAGCTATCTAGTCTTAAACTATCATTCACTTGTTTAATAGCTAAATCTTTTGCAGCTTTTAAAGCAGCCTCATCTTTAGCTTTATTGCTACATGATGCTAATAAAATGGCTAGGGCAAATATTGAGAATATTTTTTTCATAATTTCGAATTCTATGTGTTTCATACAATACTAAGAAAAAATGATGCCAAAATATTGAATTACCTTATTTATCTCGTAATGGTGATTCGCCAACGTTAGGTTTACCTGTGGTTTCAGCGCTTTCTCCCTCTCGATTACCCGATATCATGTCGTTATCGTTATTGTACTTCCTGTAGCCCGTATCCGAGGAATGATCGGCATCCAAACCCGGATTATCGAGGTCCTCAACTGGTCTTTCTTTAGATTTTTTATTTTCCTCTTGCATAATCGTATCATTTAATTCATTATTCTAACAAAAAACAACGCATTAAAGTTTATTTGAAAAGACAATTTTAAATATTGCAAGCAACACATTACATTACATCGTGCATAGGCAGCTAATAAGTATTTCTTCTACTAATTATTGATGTGGCAAAATAAATAAAAGTACCTATGGCATAACAGACTACATCGTACTTATCCGGGGTTAATTTGGAGTTAAATTTCGGTAAAATTAACTCCGACAAAATAGAAATCAGCACAAAATAACCAAACATAAGGTAAACACTTAACTGATATGATTTTTTATCAAAAACAATGCTTCGCTCTAAAGTTATCAAATATAAAAGTATTGGCATCAACAAGATTGGATCAAGGTAGCTATCTATAAATGGCACCATTATGCCTATAACCCGCTCAACAACCTGGTGAATCAGAAACAAACCAGTACATAACCAAAAAAGAATATCTAAGGTACTTTTACTGATCATAACGCTATTAAAAACACCAATAATAAAATAACCAATAATATAGGTGATAGCATTAAAAGCAAGAGTAGAACTGGCAACTTAAGTAAAAATAATACTACTTGTAGCAACTTAGGCTGTTCCTTTGAAGGAAGCATCCAATCTTCTACCTGTTTGTACAGCCGCACAACAGTTCTTTTTACCCATTCCAAAGTTGATTTCTCTTTCTCTTGATCCTCCATATTGCACAACAAATTTAACTAGGCGCAAAAATAGCAATATCGCTTGTTGTTCCTGCTTGTATTCATGATTTAGGCTTCGTTTGCTCCAATACACACTAACATGGAATGAAATTTTCTATTTCAGTCTTCATTTAGATATTGAACTCTTTGTAAAAAATTTAATACGTCACTACCAGACTTTTTGGATATTAATATTCTATTGTTTACTTTCACAGCGAATTATATAATAAAAATATGCGTAAAACAGGAAAAGTTAAATGGTTTAATTCTTCAAAAGGGTTTGGATTTATTACTCCGGAAGAAGGAGGTAAAGATATATTCGTACATTTCTCGGCAATAGCAGGAGACTCATTCAAAGAATTAAATGAGGGTGACGAAGTTGAATTTGAACTAAACGAAGGTAAAAAAGGACCTGAAGCGTCAAACGTAAGAGTTCTTTAATCAACTTATTAAAAAATTAGAAGGGGTTTGCTTATCGCATCACCCCTTTTTTTATGCCTGCACATGAGCACATTAAATAATAAACTATGCATAAGTATTATCGGTTGTGGCTGGTATGGAATGGCTCTAGCCAAACAACTACTGGCAAACGATTTTGCAGTTAAAGGTTCAACTACCACACCGGAAAAACTCAATTATTTAGCCGATGCAGGCATTCAACCCTATCTGTTAGATTTTGGTTTGGGAAAATCAGTTGATCCAAAAGACTTCTTCATGTCCAACATACTGATTGTCTGCATCCCTCCTAAAAGAATCTCTGTTGATCTTGATCAATACAAAGATAAAATTACTGCTATTGCAACGTTGGCTACAACGTACAAAATCGAGCATGTGCTCTTTATAAGTTCTACATCTGTCTATGGCGACATGAATAGCATTGTTGACGAATCCACTATCCCTAACCCTCAAACACCATCTGGACTGCAGGTCTTAAACGCTGAGCAAATATTACAACAAAGTTCCCTCTTCACCACCACTATATTGCGATTTAGTGGATTGGTTGGTCCGGGAAGGCATCCAGGACGTTTTTTTGCTGGCAGAAAAGATATTCCCAATGGCAAGGCACCTGTTAACCTTATCCATCTTGATGACTGTATTGGCCTTACCCTCGAAATAATACGACGTAAGGCTTTTGGTTATATATATAATGCCTCTAGCCCAGATCACCTTCAAAAACAAACATTATATCAGCTAGCCATTCAATCAGCCGGATTAGCCGAGGCCACGTTCATAGATGAATTACAAGAATGGAAAATAATTTCCAGCATACAAGTACCTAAGCAGCTTAACTATACCTTTAAAATGGCAAACTGGACCCAGTGGCTTAAAAATTTATAAATATTATTTGATAACTTGTACCTCTTTTTAGGATAACCACACTATGAAACTAACTATTTGGGGAGCTGCACAGCAGGTTACTGGAAGTATGCATCTTTTACAAACAGATAACTATAACATTCTTATTGATTGCGGACTTGATTATGAAAAGGGAACATACCAGGAAGATAATGAATACTTTCCCTTTGATCCATCTCTCATAGATGTAGTTATTTTAACCCATGCCCATATCGACCATTCAGGCAACCTGCCTACCTTGGTCCGCCTAGGATTTAAAGGACAAATACTATGCACCCCCCCTACAGCCGACCTAACCGAGATATTGCTCATGGACTCGGTCAATGTTTTTTTAAGCAAGCTGCAGCAAACCCGAAGAGGTAAAGGACGAAAGCATCATTCTGGTCCACAACCATTATATCTCCATAACCATGTTGCAGAAACTGCTAGCCGTTTTATTACCATAGGTTTTCATCGCAAATTTAACATCACTGACGACATCGCGTTAACGTTTATTCCAGTGGGTCATTTATTAGGAGCTGCAGCCGTAGTGCTGGAGATAAATGACGAGGGTACCCAGAAGAAAATTGCGTTTACCGGCGACATAGGTAGAAAAAACTATCCCGTATTAGTAGATCCAGAACCATTGCCAGCAGTAGATTACCTGGTTACAGAATCTACTTATGGTGGTCGGTTACACAGCACAGGAATCTCTATTGAAGAGAAAATGGTCGAAGTTATTTATGAGTCCTGCGTAAAATTTCCGGGACGCTTAATCATACCTGCATTTAGCATTGGAAGAACACAATCTCTGGTTTATACCCTCAACAAAATCTTTAGCAGTGGTCGACTACCAAAAATAAAAATTTTTGTAGATAGCCCGTTGGCTTCAATGGCAACGGAAGTTTACCGAAAACACCACCAAATGGTCAATGAAGAAGCCAGGACATTCTACCTTAATCAGGGAGATGAGTTTGAGTTTGACGGATTATCGTATGTGCAAGAAAAAAAAGAAAGCACTTCTATTTCTAATTACCATGAACCATGCATTATCATTTCTTCGGCAGGCATGCTCGAAGGTGGACGGATACAAGATCACTTATACCATAACATTCAGAATTATTATTGCACCATCCTGTTCATAGGGTATTGTGCTAAAGGAACTTTAGGCAACAGGCTATTGAGGGGCGATCCTATTGTGCGCTTACGCAATAGAGACCTAATGGTGTATGCATCTATTAAACAAACGGATTTGTTAAGTGGGCACGGTGACCATAATGATATTATGGAAATTGTGAAATCACAACACCCACAACAGTTGAAAAAGGTGTTTCTCGTTCATGGTGAAGAGCAGAGCATGAATCACTTACGTGATAGTATTTTTCAAGAAGGTTTTGATGTGTTGATTCCAAATAAAGGCGAAGTCTTTAATATTTAGAATTTTAACTTTACCGTGTATATTATAATGTACAGGCTACACAATACACATGCACTAACATTGTTTTTATCTAAAATTTTATGTGAGAAGTCAATAATTTTTTATCGTTTCCAAAATATTAGTTTGTACTACAGTTTTTGGCAGGGTTATTATATATAACCAAGCAATCAGTTGATACTGTTACACTTACTAATTATTAAAAAAATGAAATCAACACTTACAAAAACAGCAATGATATTATCCTTAGTAGGATTATCAGGTGCTCTATTCGCGCAGGAGGTTCTGCTAATTGAGAGCACAACTACTACCCGTTTTGATAAAAAAGAATTCCGTACTTGGTCTATCGGTTTAAACGGTGGGATGTTAACACATTACACACCTTTTAATTCAGAAAACAATGGGGATTTTAAAACCCCGCATGAAGAATGGGGATACGGTGGTTACATTAAAAAACAAATTTATCCCGGTTTTGGCATTCAAGCTGATTTCTTGGCGGGTAAAATTAGAGGAACTAGACCCAACGGATTAGGACCGGGTGCTACTGCAGCTCAACAAAACTCTGGTTTCAAAACTACCATTGACTGGTCAGCAGCTTTAAAACTAAACTTTACCCTAGCTAACTTAAGTTTAAACAGGAAACAAAGCCTATTATCACCTTATATAACAGCTGGCGCTGGTTACATGTCATCTAGTGCAAACACAGATTCGCCTTTAGGCATGAGCACTCCTTATACAGAAAATTGGTTTGTTCCTATTGGTGCTGGTTTTAAAATTGGTTTGTCTAAAGGAGTTAATCTTGATTTAGGTTACGATGTAAACTTTATGAGAACTAACAATTTTGATGGTACAACAGGTAGTTCTAATGATAGGTTCTCTTATGCTCATGCAGGTCTTGAAATTGCTCTGGGTAGAAAAGGAACTCCACAATTACAAAACACTAGCCCTATAGCGTCTCTTCGTGAAGACGCCGCTTTAGAAAGTGCTGAGTTAAGAAAAGCATTAACCCTGGCTCAAGCAAACACCCTAAGCAGAGATATTTATGCGCTGGAGATGGGTGACGACGATGGTGATGGTGTAGCTAACAAATTTGACAAATGTCCTGGAACTCCTGCAGGTACAGTGGTTGACGGTGCAGGATGTCCTTTCGTAGCGGTTGTAACTGAAAAAGTTATCATTACTGAGGCAGACCGTAAAGTTGTTGATGATGCGATTAAAAACTTAGAGTTTGATTTGAATAAAGCTACCATCAGACCTAGTTCTTACCCAACATTAGATAGGGTTGCTGATTTACTAAAAGAGAAAAACTTCAGCTTAAAATTATCTGGATATACAGACAACACAGGTCCATTAGCCTTAAACATGCGCTTATCTAAAGAAAGAGCAGAAGCAGTTAAAGCCTACTTAGTGGCTCATGGTGCCAATGCATCAAGAATCGAAGCCGTGGGTTATGGTCCTGAGAACCCTATTGCATCTAACAAAACTGCAGCAGGTCGTCAGAAAAACAGAAGAGTTGAATTCACCTTATATTAATTCCAAATTATCACCTAACTTAAAAAGGCTACTTTCTTCTGGAAAGTAGCCTTTTTAAGTTATATAATTACACCACTTTCCAAACAGTATCCAGAAACCAGTTCTTTTGATCAGTAAAATGCTGTATTGGTAAATAGCCAGTCTTTAGGGCCATTTCTTCTGTTTCAGCCATGGAATATTTCTGGGAAATTTCCATAGCAATATATTCGTCCGTCTTAAAGATAAACTCTTGCTCTCCTATATGTACAACTTGATCTTTTAAACTAATCAGGTAGCTGCGACAAGCCCCTGTGCCTGGATCATAACTTGGATAATGCTCAAATTGGTCTACTACAAAATCGCCGCCTAGTTCACGGTTAATTCGATGAAATAGGTTTAAGTTAAATGCTTCGGTTAGGCCTTCCTTGTCATTATAGGCAGCCCTGATCACCCTGGGGTGTTTCCTTAAATCAAATCCTATTAACACCAGATCACCTGGGTTGAGGTAACGTCTTAAGTTTACACAAAAAGCAGCGGCTGTTTCCACTTCAAAATTACCGATGTTACCTCCCATGAATAAAATCACCTTTTTCTTATCCGAAAGTTGATTGGCCAGGTCCAGCATATCAAAGTAATCGCCACACAATCCTTTAATCCGCAAACCCGGTATCTTTCCAGGCAGTTCCTTTTCCAGCTGATCAATCATGCTGCCTGATATATCAATAGGCCTATAAGTGAAATTAACATTAGTATCTACCAGCTCTTTTAATAAATAGCTCGATTTAGTAGCATCTCCTGCGCCCAGTTCGATTAAATCGAAATCATCAAAACCGTCTTTTATAACAGTAGCTAATTCAGATGTTTTATGTTTAAAAATCTCAAGTTCACAATCTGTCGGATAATATTCTTCACAATTCATAATCTGCTGGAATAACCTGCTTCCAGCTTCGTCATAAAAGTATTTAGAGTTTAACCGCTTCGGTTGTCCGGAGAGATCTTTTATTACATCATTTAAAAATTGTTCCATATAATTATTTTGCTAGTCTGATGCCACTAAACATCCAGCGTAGATGAGGGTGAAAAAAATTACGGTATGTACACCTCGAATGTTGAGGTGCTGTGGCTACCGACCCTCCACGTAATACTTTTTGGTTCACCATAAACTTACCATTATACTCGCCTATTGCTCCGGGTACTTTAGCGAAGCCCGGGTAAGGGAGATATGCGCTTTCTGTCCACTCCCAAAGCTTGCCCCATTCAAGCATTCTGGAGGCCGCTTCCCACTCAAATTCTGTAGGCAAGCGCGCACCTTTCCACTGCGCAAATGCTGCAGCCTCGTAAAAACTAATATGACAAACCGGTGCTTCCAATCGCAAAGCCTTAAGGCCCGAAAGGGTATATTGATACCATTTTCCATCAATATTGTGCCAATACAAAGGGGCTTTCACCTGATTAGTTTTAACCCAATCCCATCCTTCAGAATGCCAGAAGTTAAAGTCACGGTAGCCACCCTGATCAACAAATTCCAGGTACTCCCCATTGGTAACCAGGCTAGAGCGAATTTGTGAGGCAGGCAGGTATACCTTATGTTTCCCACGTTCATTATCGAAGTGAAAATCATCCCCTGCATAACCTACTTCATATAAACCTTCTTTTAAATCAATCCATTCCTCGGCTCCCGAATGTGCTAAAAGATGATCATCAATTCCACTCTCGCGATAGGCCGGAAACAAAGGATTATGTCCCAGGATATATTTGATATCGTACCAAAGTAACTCCTGATGCTGTTGTTCGTGGTTTAATCCTAATGTAATTACTTCAGCCAACCCGACATCAGGTTCCACGTTTCGCAGAAAAGTTTCCATTGCCTGGTCCACATACTCGCGGTAGCGGTAAACCTCATCAACCGTTGGGCGACTTAAATTACCGCGGTCAGTTCTGATCACCCTGGCTCCTAATGTCTCATAATAACTATTAAAAACATAGTTAAAATCAGCATTGTATTCCTGGTAATTTTGAGCATGAGGTTTCAGAATAAAGGTCTCAAAAAACCAGGTGGTATGACCAAGATGCCACTTAGGCGGACTAACATCCACTACAGGCTGTACTACGTAATCTTCCCTCTCCAGGTTTAAACAGATATCCACACTTTGTGCCCTGGTGGTTGCGTAAGTTTCCGAAAAATACATGTTAGTTATACTTTATATAAGTGGTTAAATCGGTAATGCTCTTGATGCGCAAACTTTGTGCCTGTTCCCGGCGCATCATCAATGCATAACTATTATTAAATCCGATAGGTTCCAGCCATTTTAGCTGGTACTTATTATTAAATTCTTTCTTTACATAATCATATACCAACATGGCATCAGAGTCGATTGTTTGAACCTGTCGTAGGTTTGCCTTAAGGATTACCAATAAACCAGTGCCTGTGTATTCAGGATACATATCAATCTGGTTATTCAATAAAGCATCAAAACAGATCTTGGTTCCCCCAAGGCCCGTTCTTGTTTCCACCCTTAAATCAGTGTGCCCCTCAATCAACAACTTGTAAAGTTGTGCCAAAATGTACTGCTCACCAAATATTTTAGAACCAACTCGCACTGTTCCCTTACTTCTCTTCCCTGGTGATTTTAGCAACTTCACTTGCTTTAAATACGCAGAAGCTACCTGTTCAGGGGTGTGTTTCAGTTTATCCACCTGGTAATTCATATTAGTCATCGCCGCATCATCAATTAAACCCGCAAGTTTGTTTAATACACCTTCCAGTTCAGCGTATCGTTTTAGAATATCATTTCGTACCACAGGAGCTGCATCATAAGGTGGAAAAATATGTTTGTCGTCAACAAGGGTAATTAAGTCATAAGCCTTTAAGCGGCCATCGGTACTGTATCCGTCAATTACATCTAGTTTTCCTTCATTAGCAGCTTTATATTTCATGGCATCATTAATCACCAATGTTTCCATATTTAAACCATACACCTTTCTTAAACCCAGATAGCCATCATCCCTACCCATAAATTCGGGCGTAAAACCCGCCAGCATACGCCCATTAATGTTGCTGGGCAATAAGTAGAATGACGGCAACAACAACAGAAATATTGGTACAAGTAAATAGAGGTTTATTTTTTTGATACTTATTTTTTGTGCCGCAGCCAATGAAAAATCGAGTATCACGGCAAGCATAGCTGCCGGAATAGCACCAGCAAGAATCATGTTTGAATTATTCAGTGCAATTCCACCAAAAATAAACTCGCCAAGCCCGCCCGCTGCAATATATGCAGCAAGGGTAGCTACGCCTACATTAATCACCGTCGCCGTTCTGATGCCTGCCATGATGACCGGAAAAGCCAATGGCAATTCGACTTTCATCAATATTTGGTAAGCACTCATGCCCATACCTTTTGCAGCATCCTTTACCACAGGATCTACCTCGGTAATGCCGGTATAAGTATTTCGCAAAATCGGCAGCAAAGCATATAAGAAAAGGGCCACAATAGCGGGTTTTGGACCAATACCCAGGAATGGAATCATGACACCCAAAAGGGCAATACTGGGGATCGTTTGCAATACACCGGCTACACCAAGTACAGGACCGGCAAATTTTTGTTTATTGGCAATCCACACCCCGATAGGGACAGCAATCAAAATGGCAAAGATTAATGAAATAAGGGTAAGCCCTAAATGTGTCCAGGTTTGACTCAGCAACTGATCACGCTGTTGCGTAATGAAACTCCAGAAAGTTTGTGTCTCCTCCATTTACGGTTTAATTGTGCTACGCAATAGTGCCTTCAAATCTACCTCGTCCATCCCATTCATCGCCTCCCAGGCTGATTGTTCACCCAATTTAAAAAATTTTAGTGCAAGTAACAAACGTTGCTCCTTTAAGAATTGAGCTACGAACTCATTTGCCGGATGTTGCAGTAAGCTAGCTGGTTCACCCAGCTGCATCACTTCCCCTTTATTCATTAGGCAAATTACATCTCCCATCTCAAAAGCTTCCTGTATGTCATGGGTCACCATGACTATGGTTTTATTTCTGAGCTCGTCCAGTTCTCTGAATTCTTTTCTAATGGCTAAGCGCGTCAGGTTGTCTAGTGCACCAAACGGTTCATCCATTAACAATACCGGTGGATTGACCATCAGGGCACGAACTAAACCAACACGTTGCTGTTGTCCCCCGCTAAGGGCAGCAGGGTATTTGTTGATTAAAGATTGATCCAGGTTCAGTTTGCTAAACAACTCCTCAATGCGACTTTTAATTTTATGCGATTCCCATTTCAGCAGTTTTGGAACAATGGCTGCGTTTTCTGCTACTGTATAATGCGGAAATAAACCATGGTGTTGCAATACATAACCAATACCTCTTCGCAGTTCCTCGGCAGGATGGTCGTTAATATTGATGCCATTGATGGTAATCGTGCCACTTTCGGGAGTAACCAGTCGGTTAATCAGGCGCAACGTGGTTGTTTTTCCACATCCGCTTGGACCAAGCAAAACCATGTTCTTTCCGGTGGCCACTTCAAAACTCACCTGGTTTACGGCTGCAGCAGCACCATATTTTTTAACTAATTTTACTGCTTTAATCATCTAAGGCCATAAATAGGTTATTCAAAGATTCTGCATAAAGTGGATGTGCAAATATGGTGTACCGGATCTGTTCGTAGGTGATGCCTCCCATCATAGCCATTTGAAGAATGGACATGACTTCACCACCTTCTGCTCCGATAATGGTAGCCCCTAAAATCTGTTTTGTTTTTTTATCAACTACCGCTTTCATAAAACCATTTGTCTCAGAGGTTTCTATGGCCCTGGCAATATGTTTCATAGGAATTTTTGCCACCAGATAGTCAAGCCCCTGCTCTTGTGCTTCGGCTTCAGTAATGCCAATCCTGCCTAATTGAGGATCAGTAAACATGCAATAAGGCACCATTCTATTTTTGATGCTTTGTTTTCCGCCCTGTAAAAGGTTATCTGTAACCACCACATAATCGTTATACGAAATGTGTGTAAACTGTGGCCCGCCTTTAACATCACCAAGGGCATACACGTCTTTAGCGGCCGTTTCTAAGCGGTCATTAACTTCTATAAACCCTTTTTTATCACAAATAACACCCGTATTCTGGAGGCCAAGGTTATCCGTTTGAGGTTTTCTGCCCGAGGCAATCAGCACATGACTGCAAGTGATATTTTTTGTACCTTCTGGCGATTCAACACTTACACGAATACGGTCTTCCCCATAATTTTCAAACTTGACTGCTTTAGTATTTAGCAATACGTCTATGCCGTCATCCTTAAAAATACCGCTCATCACCTCACACACGTCCAAATCTTCCTTAGGCATCAAGCGGTCGCCCTGCTCCAATAAGGTAACCTGGCTGCCGAAACGCTGGAACATCTGGCCAAACTCCAGGCCGATATAGCCGCCGCCAACAATTAATAATTTTTTGGGTAGTGTTGTTAATTGAAGAATACTGGAGGACGTGAGATAATCTACATCTTTTAGTCCTTCAATTTTGGGTACTTTAGTGGTACCTCCGGTATTGATAAAAATATGTGCGGCACGAAGCTGGCGGGTTTTGCCATTTTCCCCGTATACGGTTACTTCATGGTCGGACGTAAATTCCGCTCTTCCGACTATTAATTCTAAGTTATCGGTTTCTTGGATGCCTTTTTCCGCACCATTTCTAAACTGCTCAACTATTGCTTGTTTTCTGGCCATAATTGCTGGAAAATCAACAACGTATGATGGGATGTTGATACCCAAATCATCACTGCGGCCAGCCAGGTAAGCCATCCGGGCGGAGGCAACCATGGCTTTTGTAGGTGTGCACCCATCGTTAATGCAGGTACCGCCTACCACTCTTTTTTCAATTAATGCCGTTTTCCGACCGGCTTCTGCTAATTTCTTGGACAAGGGAATTCCCGCCTGTCCAGCACCTATTACAATCGCATCGTACACTTCCATTTTTATATAACACTGAAAAGCGTAAAATGTGGTGTTTTCCTTTAAAAATTATTAACGGACACGATCAAGGGCTCGCCGTTCGTGTTTAGTGGTTGCTTTATAGCGGCTGGGTGACATTCCTGTTACGGATTTAAATTGCGTTGACAAATGAGCACTACTGCTATAACCCATTTTAAAGGCAATCTCATTCAGGTTCAATTCACCGTATTCCAATAGCTCTTTCACCTTCTCCACCTTTTGCTGGATCACATATTTTTCAACTGTTAGGCCTTCTACCTCTGAAAATAAACGGCTCAGGTAGGCGTATTCCTTATTCAGGTCTTTTGCCACCAACTGAACTAAACTCTCATTTAAGGCGTGCAGCGGTGAGTAATGAACACGTTCAATCACCTTTGTCTTCAGCAATTCCACCAGTTGGTTTTTTTGCTTGTCGATTAGTTCAAAACCCAAGGCCTGAAGCGCAACATCCAACTGCTGTAACGTTTCTGGATCTGGATTGGTTTGGAGCACTACCTTACCTAAGGCAATATCATCGACCTGGAGACCAAGCTTCTCAACTTCCTGCCTCACAATGAGTATACACCGGTCGCAAACCATATTTTTGATGTAGAGCTCCATGATTTTATCGTTGTTCTGCCTGGAAACCAGCTTCGTTTAGTGTCTTGATCACCTCTTCAGCAGAAACATCTCCTGCTACAGTTAAGGTTTTATCCGGACTATCGGTATTCACTTCCCAGGAGCTGATTTCTTTTTTGGCATTTAAAAAAGGAGTCACGGTAGCTACACAACCGCCACATTTGATATTCGTTTTAAATGTTAATGTTTCCATAATTTTAATAAGTTAAGTTTATCAATTAAGTTTTGCAAATTTTAAACGGAGGCTGTTACTCACCACCGATACGGAACTTAAGGCCATAGCTGCGCCGGCAATCATTGGATTTAACAGGAAACCATTAAAAGGGTACAATAAGCCTGCCGCCAGTGGAATGCCAATGATATTGTATATAAACGCCCAGAATAAATTCTGGCGTATGGTTTTTACTGTTAATTTCGACAATCGCAGTGCCTTTGGAATTTGTTGCAGGTCAGAGGAGATTAGGGTAATTTTAGCTACATCGATCGCGATATCAGACCCTTTCCCCATGGCTACCGAGAGGTCTGCTTGTGCTAAGGCCTGGCTGTCATTAATCCCATCTCCTACCATGGCCACCACTTTACCCTCCGCCTGCAGCTGCTCAATAAATAAAGCCTTGTCGGCAGGCAGCACTTCTGACCGAACCTGAGTAATGCCTGTTTTCAGGGCCACAGCACGCGCCGTATGCTCATTATCGCCAGTCAGCATATAAACAACTATCCCTAAATCCTGTAAGGCCTTAATGGCAGTCCTTGACCCTTCCTTTAGCTTATCGGCAATAGCCAGCACGGCTAACACCGTTGTGCTGGTGCTAAAATATATGATCGTTGCTGCCTGTTCCTGCAAATCTTCCACCTGTTTATGCAGGCTATCGGATAGGCTAAGGTCCAATTCAGTTAACAGCCGGTGACTACCAGCATAAAAGGTTTCACCTTTGAAGTTCGCTTTCACACCCCTTCCGGTTAAACTATCAAAGTCGGTGATGTTGATGGCCGAAACCACTTCATTTTGCAGGTGTCTAACAACTGCTGTTGCCAGAGGGTGCTCAGAACGTTGTTCCAAGCTAAACAGCACCTGAATCAACTCTGGCTGCCTGCCTTCTGCAGCCTCCGTCCAAATAAAGTCGGTTACCTCTGGTTTACCCTCAGTAAGGGTTCCTGTTTTATCCACCACCATGGCGTTTACCTGATAACCAGATTCCAGCGCCTCAGCATCTTTAATTAAAATACCGTTTTCTGCGCCTTTACCAATACCAACCATAATTGCCGTTGGCGTAGCCAATCCTAAAGCACAAGGGCATGCAATCACCAACACGGTAACCATGGCCATCAAACCATGTGTAAACCCGTCCGCGCCGCCAAAAGTTATCCAGATCAGCAGGGTCACGAGTGAAATCAGCAGCACAACAGGCACAAAAATACCAGCCACTTTATCCACCAATTTCTGTACCGGTGCTTTTGAGCCCTGCGCCTGTTCCACCAGTTTGATGATCTGCGCCAACAACGTATCTTTACCTACTTTACTAGCCGTAAATTTAAAACTACCTTTCTGGTTCAGTGTTCCGGCAAATACAGTTGCCCCTTTTTCTTTCCTCACCGCTACTGGCTCACCGGTAATCATACTTTCATCGATATAAGAATACCCTTCTGTAATTACCCCGTCGACAGGGATTTTCTCTCCCGGACGGATGGCCAGTAAGTCGCCTACCACAACGGTATCCACTTCAACATCCTGCTCTACCTGATCACGAACCAGATGAACGGTTTTAGGCTGTAAACCAATTAGTTTCTTAATGGCACCTGAAGTGTTTGATTTAGCATTCTCCTCTAATAATTTACCCAGCATAATGAATACAATCACTACAGCAGCAGCTTCGAAGTATACATGGGGATGTAAACCTCGCGACAGCCAGAATTCAGGATAAAACGTATTGAACACACTAAATAAAAAGGCAATTCCAGTACTTAATGCCACCAGGGTATCCATATTGGCTTTGCCGTGTTTGGCCTGTTTCCAGGCGTTAACAAAAAAGGAATTTCCAAATATAAACAGCACGGGCGCTGTTAACACCATCATGACCGGATTAGCATAAGGTATGTCCATCAAAAACATGCCAATGATCACCACTGGAAGGGTGAGTATTGCTGCAGCAATGCAGCGTTTCTTTAAGGCTTGGTACTGGTCTTCCTGCACGGCTTGCTGCTGTTCCTTACCATGCACCTGGTCAAGGATCAAATCATAACCGATGTCCTGCAATACTTTCTGAAATGTTTCTGGTTGTATAAGTTCAGGCTGGTAGGCAACTTTCACACTTTGCGTAGCATAATTAACTTCAGCATGGTTTACTCCAGGTTGTGCACCAAGCATGCTTTGAACGCTGCTTGCACAACTGGCACATGTCATTCCCAACACGGGGAGTGAAATAGTTTCTATATGTTCGTTCTTAGCCATGGTGTTAAAATTATTATACAAAGGTATCACGTTTAAAAGCGGCAGGCTTACATATTGTGGTTATAATTTTGTAGAATTCTGTAGGTATGAAAGGTCTTAGTTATTCAATATCCTTCCACCATTGTTTAAAGGCCTGTTTCTCGTCATTTAAGTTAACTGGCTCCCCGATCATGGGTGTGACTAAAGGAATACCGATTTTTTTATTGAGTTCAGTAATTTTTATTAGCGGCTCATCCCATGGATGTTGAGCCAATACAAATTTAGAAGAATGAACAGGAAATAATCGTTTAGCTTTCAATTCCCCAGCAGCTTTCAAACCTTCTTCGGGCAACATATGTATTGCTTGCCAGGCCAGGTTGTATTGTCCATTGTCGAGGATAGCCAGGTCGAACTCGCCAAACTTTTTTCCAATTTCAGCAAAATGTGTATCGTAACCACTATCACCTCCAAGGTAAATCTTAAAGTCAGGTGTTTGCAAAATAAAAGATAACCACAAGGTATTGTTCCTGGTGAAACCTCTTCCCGAAAAATGCCTGGCAGGCGCGGTATGTATCGTGATACCCTGGTCTGCTTTAATACTTTCGTTCCAGTCTTTTTCCAAAATCATACCGGGATCAAAACCCCAACGTTCAAAATGAGAACCAACGCCCAGTCCGGTGATGACGGTTTTCACCTTGCCCTTTAACGCCATAATCGTTTCATAATCCAAATGGTCATAATGATCATGTGTAATCAACAGGTAATCAATGTCAGGCATATCAGCAGCTGTATAAATATCTGAACCAGTAAACGATTTGTTACTATTTGGAATAGGCGAAGCATTACCGCTAAAAACAGGATCAATTAAGAAACGCTTGCCATTAACTTGTATAAAATAAGACGAATGTCCAAACCAAACCAGCACATTGCTGTCAATGGAAAGTTGATGCAAATCGGTTTTGATAGAAGGAAGGTTTACCGTTGGCTTTTGTCTCGGAAATTTTTTAAAGATAAAACCATAGGTAATCTCTACCATGGAGTACCCTTCGGTTATGGTCGGCGTAAAATGAACATTCTGAAATTTGCCGTCTTTGTAATTTGGCGATTGTTTCATCACTTCCAGGCGCGCGCCACCCGGCGCTTTACCAAATTTTTCCTGCCGCATATATAGAAAAACAGCTAGTACACATATTATCAGCACACTTATTAATATGATCATGGTTCGTTTCAGTATTTTAAAAGTTCGTTTCATCAATTCCATTGATTATTTTAGATCAGCCTTGCCTGACCATCGCCTAAAACCTTAAGGCTAATATTTGCCCGAAGGTAAGTTGAACTGTCGATTAATATATCAAAAACACGTTAAAACATTTTATTTAGAATTACAGTTATGAAGCTATGGAACCATTTAATATAAGAATTGAACGCGAAGGACAAGAAGTAACCCTTACCATCCTACCTACCGACGAAGGCTATTACAAAGTAATCTATTATGGCGGCATATTAGGCGCCATCAGAAAGGAAGCGCAAACCAATCAATGGACACATGTTCCAGATGATGAGGTGATTGCCGGAGAGCTACCTTTATACCATCATGTAGATGAGGATGACCGCCTGGAAATTGTACTTAACGGAGCCATGGCTGAAGAAATTGGTAGGGAGATTGATGAAGAAAGACGTGTTGGTTAAAATAAAAAGCGGTTGTACCACCTTCATATGATACAACCGCCTGCCAATATTTTATGTTACTTACGAATGTTGTAACGTATTGTTTGAGTAATTTAAAGCAGGGAACTTCGCTTTTGCCCATTCGAAACTACCGAACATCAGCAAACCATAAATCAGGTTACCGGCCAGCAAGTTACGTTCAAATGGAATAGCAGCCATTAAAGCCGTTAAATAACCACCAAAGGTTTTAGGGTAGATCGAACCCGCCATTAATACCACACCAATATCAGAAACAATCCAGTGGATAAACACGGCTGCAAATGAAGCCAGCAACACATTCACAACATGGATTTTCTTTAGGAAAGTACCCACAAAGACCATCAGGATGAAACTTGCATAAACCCAGAAAGCACCTTCATAAAACAAGACGATCTTTTGGAAATAAATATAGTTCACCATCATGTCTGTTACAAACAAAGTAAGCAAAGGGATGGCATATGCTTTCACCTTGTCAGAAAAATAAGCACCACCAAATAGTGCCATCGCGCCGATAGGTGTAAAATTAGACCAAGAGCTAAAGTTACCGAAATTAATAAAACGGGTAGCAGCAGCGGCTATGATCACGAATACCAGGATTAAATTCCGGGCAGTTGATTTTTCTAAGGACATGTTTGTAAGTTTTAAAGTGTAAAAATATCAATTCTTTAGCGAATATTAAAACTAATCCCGGCATTCATGTTAAAGCCCATGCTGCTATATCCATAAAACTCGGTATATTTCTCATTAAATATGTTTTTAAGGTCAGCAAACACCTTTAGCCTTCTCCCAAATAAGGCATATTCGGTATAAAAATCCAGCAATTGGTAAGCCGGCAGATCTACCACCGCATAGGCGTTAAAATCACCATCCTTTCTTTTTCCATTGTATTTAAATGCAGAACTTACATATAGCTTTTCGGTCAGCTGCAAGCCCGCGTTTAAGCCGAAAACGTGTTTAGCTTTGCGCACCAGGTAGTCAGACACCTCGTTGGTAATGTAATTGAACTCCGTGCCATCTACGTAAGCATAATAACCGTTTACCCTAATCTTGCCAAACTTTGCCGCCGGCTCCAGTTCAAAACCTTCCGCCTGCTGACTTGCCTGATTAATAAAGCCAATGTTTCCATACACAATCGCATCACGCAGGTCACGTTTAAAACCTGCCAAGCGTAAGGTATACTGATCGTTTACAAAACTCAGGTTTACCCCTGCTTCATAATTCCGCGATGTTTCAGGTTTTAAATCCAGGTTCGCCCCAAATTCTCCAAATAAGTTCTCCAGCGTTGGCGCTTTAAAAGCGGTAGAGATGGTTCCATACAGCTTTAAAGACCGCAGGACCTGAATGGAGGGTGTGATGTTATAAGTCGAATTTTCACCGTATTGTTTATGTTTGTTATAACGGCCGCCCACCTCCAGGTTAAACATGCCTAAGTCGTGCAAAAACACAGAACCATAGGTACTGAATAAGTTGGTAGATGGTGGTACAGCGGCATTTAGCCTGAAGGAAGTGGACCGGTTGTCTAAACCTGCCAATAACTTCACATGCTGACCAATTCCCTGGTTGATATAAAAATCAATCAATTGTGTACTACCCTGCGAAATACTTGAGCCATACTGACTTTGTTGGTCAGTACTGGCATTCTCATATCCGTAATTTAAAGTCAACTTTCCGGTAGCATGTTCATACTGTGCATTCACACCCCCGTTAAAGTATTTAAGTTTATAATTGTTCTCCAGATGATCTTCGAAAGCATTGGCATCAAAATCATAATGGCCGTAAGAATATCGGATAAATGGATTAATGCTCAGTTGTTTACTAGCTTGCAGCGAAAAGTTTGCATTAACTGCCGCAGTTTTGTTTCCATCCTTTTCAAAAGGCGTTTGTTGCCCTGCCGGTAACGCGGCTTCCGATATCCCATCCGTTTTAGCCTGGGTATAGGCAATGTTATAAGAAAAATCTTTTACCTGGCTGCTCATACCTACCGTTCCCTTAAAGGATTCATAACTGCCATAACTTCCAACACCATAAACACTGTTACCCGCTTTTTTACCTTTTTTGGTGATGATGTTAATCACCCCCGATACGGCGTCTGACCCATAAATGGTCGACTGCCCCCCTTTCAGGATTTCGATATGGTCAATCTGATCGATGGAAAACATGCGCAGGTCGAATGCAGATCCATTCCCAACCGGACTGCTCACCAACACACCGTCAATTAATATCACAGCATAAGCGCCTGATGCGCCCCTCACAAATACACTTTTATTCAACCCCAGGTTTCCACTGGCCCCACTCACTACAATTCCCGCTTGCTCGTTAAGCAGGTCGGTTAAATTCCGGCCGTGACTGCGGGATAAAACCTCCGGACCAATAATCGTTACCACTTTACCGGTTTGCGATTGCTTCTGATCGTTTTTTGTGGTAGAGATGACCACTTCGTCCAGTTTAACTTCTTCCTGGGCATGGGCCCCGGTTAATAGCAATACCGGGCTCAAGGCTACACCCGACATGTACATCAAGTATTTTTTTATCTTCATCATTTCTTCTGCGCTGCAAAAGTAGATCATTTACTATCTTTAGCGCAACCTAAATTGCATAAATGATGATTAAAATTGCTTCAGCGTTACTCGTTATGCTAAGCCTCCCTGCCATGGCACAAAAAACCGACACCTTGCTGCTTGAGGAGCTCATGCAGGCACAATCAGAACAATACTACACCATCCTTAACCATCCGCAGAAACACCAGGTACAGGTGTTGTATACACAGGTTAAACGCGAT
>NZ_JAZQNU010000199.1:0-3878 GCF_045627485.1 Pedobacter sp.
AATAATCATCATGGCAGGGAAAAAATTATCTCGTAGAGATCGTATAAAAAAAGGAATCAGAAAAAGACTTACCGGTTCTGACAACCGTCCACGTTTATCAGTATTTAGAAGCAATAAAGGAATTTATGCTCAAATCATTAACGACGTAACTGGTAGCACAATAGTTTCAGCTTCATCTTTATCTAAAGATTTTGCTGGTAACGGAAACAAATCAGCACAGTCTGTAGCTGTAGGTAAAATGGTTGCTGAGAAAGCAATTGCAGCAGGTATAAAAGAAGTTGTTTTTGATAGAAACGGTTACTTATACCACGGACGTGTTAAGTCGTTGGCAGAAGGTGCACGCGAAGGTGGTTTAGTATTTTAATCTGAAAATAGAGAAGAATGTCAACTAACAATATAAAAAGAGTTAAGACTAGCGAGATCGAATTAAAAGATCGTTTAGTTAGCATACAACGCGTTGCCAAAGTAACCAAAGGTGGACGTACATTCAGCTTTTCTGCCATTGTGGTAGTAGGGGATGAAAACGGAATCGTAGGATACGGATTAGGTAAAGCGAAAGAGGTAACGGAAGCTATTGCTAAAGGTATCGATGATGCTAAAAAGAATTTAGTAAAAATTCCGCTTTTACATGGTACTGTTCCTCATGAGCAAATTGGTAAATTTTCAGGTGGTTTCGTTTTAATTAAACCAGCTGCAGTAGGTACCGGAGTAATTGCTGGTGGTGCAATGCGTGCCGTATTAGAAAGTGCTGGTGTACATAACGTATTAGCCAAATCAAAAGGATCTTCTAACCCACACAACGTGGTAAAAGCAACTGTTGATGCATTGACTAAAATGCGTGATGCATATACAGTAGCTCAACACCGTGGTGTAGATTTAAACAAAGTTTTTAACGGATAATATTATGGCTAAGATCAAAATAACCCAGGTAAAAAGCATCATCGACAGAAGTGAGCGTCAAAAAAGAACTATGCAAGCTTTAGGTTTAACAAAATTAAACCAAAGTGTAGAAGTTGAAGCTACGGGTGCCATTATAGGTATGGTTAGAAAAGTTAACCACCTGGTAGCAATAGAGAATTTATAAAAATAAAGGTTGTTAAAATGTATATATTTACATTTGCAACCTTTATATATGTTTAACCGTTGCCCTGATTAGTGAAAGCGAAGGGCAGCACAATAAGTTTCAAAATGAACTTAAGTAATTTAAAACCTGCAGTAGGTTCTACAAAGAATAACAAGAGAATTGGTCGTGGTACTGGTTCTGGTCGCGGTGGAACTTCCACTCGTGGTCACAAAGGAGCTGGATCCCGTTCAGGACACAAAACCAAAATTGGTTTTGAAGGTGGACAAATGCCTTTACAACGTCGTGTACCTAAGGTAGGTTTCAAGCCAATTAACCGTGTAGAATATGTAGGCGTTAATTTAGACGTTTTACAAGACTTAGCAGAAAAATTTAGTTTAACCAGTATTGATTTCGCTACTTTGCAAGAGCATGGTTTAGCGTCTAAAAATGACTTGGTAAAAATTCTAGGTCGTGGTGAGGTTAAATCTAAAATAGAAGTTAAAGCACACGCTTTTTCTGCTACTGCACAAAAAGCTATTGAGGCTGTTGGAGGCTCAATCGAAAAATTGTAATTAATGAAGAAGCTGTTTACTACTTTAAGTAATATTTGGAAAATTCAAGAATTGAGAGAGCGTATTGTATTTACGCTCATCATTCTTTTGGTTTATAGATTTGTGTCGCACGTGGTTTTACCAGGTGTTGACCCAACTGCTTTAGGCGATAATGAAAAATCAGGTCTTTTAGGTCTATTGGATATGTTTGCCGGCGGATCTTTCTCTCGGGTCTCAATCTTAGCCTTGGGGGTTATGCCTTATATTTCTGCGTCCATTGTAGTTCAGTTACTCGGTATAGCGGTGCCTTCGTTCCAAAAAATGCAAAAGGAGGGAGAAAGTGGTCGTACAAAACTTAATCAGATTACAAGATATTTAACAGTAGCTATTACTGCGGTTCAAGCTATTGGTTATGTAAAAACACAGGTTCCACCAGAAGCCATTATGATTAACCATACATTATTCTTTGTGGTTGCTACTTTTGTTTTGTCTGCCGGTACCTTGTTTGTAATGTGGTTAGGTGAGAAGATCACTGACAAAGGTATTGGTAATGGTATATCACTAATCATTATGGTGGGTATTATTGCGCGTTTGCCTATCGCTTTGCAACAAGAGATCAGTTCGCGATTTGTTGGTGAAGGTGGGTTAGTTGCTTTAGTTTTAGAATTGGTTGCTTTAATTGGTGTGGTTATTTTTACCATCCTTATTGTACAGGGTATACGTAAAGTGCCTGTGCAATATGCAAAACGTATTGTTGGTAACAGACAATTCGGTGGTGTTAGACAGTACATTCCCTTAAAAGTAAATGCTGCAGGCGTTATGCCGATTATCTTTGCTCAGGCTTTGATGTTTATTCCAGCTACTTTAACTGGGTTCTTTCCATCGATGCAAAACAGCTGGTTAATCCAGTTTAGCGATTATACTTCTTTAGCATATAGTTTGACGTTTGCATTTTTAATTATTGCTTTTACGTTTTTCTATACAGCAATCACTGTTAACCCGACTCAGATGGCGGATGACATGAAGAAAAACGGTGGTTTTATTCCAGGTGTTAAACCAGGTTTAGCTACTTCTTCTTTCATTGACGACGTGATTTCCAAGATTACTTTTCCAGGTGCGATTTGTTTGGCTTTGATTGCGATCATGCCATCTGTTGCGGTGAAGTTTGGCATCAAATCTGAATTTGCCCAGTTCTATGGTGGTACATCCCTTCTTATTTTAGTAGGTGTTGTATTGGATACGCTTCAACAAATTGAAAGTTATTTGTTAATGCGTCATTACGATGGTTTGATGAAGACCGGACGTGTAACTGGCCGTTCAGGTATTCCTGCAGCTAATAGCAGTAACGCGGTTATTTAGAATTTGGAATGTCGAAGATTTATTACAAGTCTACAGAAGAAATCGAATTGATAAGAGAAAGCGCGGTTGTCTTATCGGGTGCATTAGCAGAGATTGCCTCTGTAATTGCTCCAGGTATGACAACCATGAGTTTGAATAACTTAGGCGAAACCTTTATAAGAGATCATGGGGGCGTTCCCGCATTTTTGAACTATAATGGTTTCCCTTATGCTTTGTGTATATCACCTAATGAGCAAATTGTTCATGGGATTCCAAGTGATCATGTGATCAAGGAAGGTGATCTCATTTCTGTTGACTGTGGTGTTATCAAGAATAATTATTATAGTGACTCTGCATACACCTTTGCAATTGGTGAAATTGATGAGGAAAGGCAGAGGCTCATTGACACTACCAAGCAATGTTTATATGCAGGTATTGAAAAAGCAGTGGCTGGTAATCGCGTTGGCGATATAGGTTTTGCTATTCAAAAGCTTGCGGAGGATAATGGCTTTGGTGTTGTTAGAGAACTTGTAGGTCATGGTGTAGGTATTAAACTTCATGAAAAACCAGATGTTCCGAATTACGGTAAACGTGGTTCAGGAATTAAACTGGAGGAAGGAATGGTACTTGCAATTGAACCTATGATTAATGCAGGAAGTGCAGGGGTTAAGTTTTGGTCTGACGGTTGGACTGTGACGACAAAAGATAACCGGCCTTCAGCACATTATGAACATATGGTTGCGATCAAAAAGGGAAAAGCAGACGTATTGTCGTCCTTTTCGCAGATTGAAGAAGTTTTAAAGAAAAAAAGAGAATAATTAATTTTTTTTATTTAATTTTGCAACCCTGTTTAGTAGCAGCTAATTCAGTAAAAATCAATATTATATGGCTAAACAAGCCTCAATTGAACAAGACGGTGTAATAAG
>NZ_JAZQNU010000200.1:0-83275 GCF_045627485.1 Pedobacter sp.
TGGAATTGCAACAATAAAGTAGACATTCGGTTAAGCTGCAATATTTTGTTTGTTTAAGTTTTTTCCAAATTCTTCTGGGGACAAGTACCCCAGTGTAGAATGCAGTCTTTTTCGGTTATACCAAGTTTCAATGTATTCAAAAACAATACGGGCTGCCTGCTCCTTGTCGGTGAACTTATGCTGGTATACACATTCGGCTTTAAGCGTCTTGAAGAAGCTTTCTGCCACCGCATTGTCCCAACAATTACCTTTTCTGCTCATACTCCTGATAATCAATGGATTTTTTTCCAATAACCATCGGAATTCATTGCAGGCGTATTGAACACCCTGGTCTGAATGGAAAATCAGCTCCTGAGTAATCGGTCGCCTGGATTGTGCCATTTTAAAGGCAGGAATTGCCGTATGATTTGCTTTCATCGTTGTGCTTAATGCCCAGCCAATGATTTTTCTATCTCCAAGATCTATCACCGTTGTCAGGTATAGCCAGCCTTGCCTGGTCCTGATATAAGTAATGTCGGACACCCATACAGCACCTAATATTCCTGGCTTAAAATCACGATCCAATACATTGTCCGGCACAGGGAATTTATGACTGGAGTCTGTAGTAACCTTAAACTTCTTCTTCACAATGCTTCTCAGCTTTGCTTTTCTCATGATTCTGGCAACTCTCGGTCTGGAGACTTTAATCGCTTTTTTACGGAGTTCTAGAGTGATCCTGGGACTGCCATATATCTTTTTGCTGTTTTCAAAGGCTTGTAATACTTCGGCTTCAATCATCTGATTTTCAACACTTCTGTTTGATGGGCTGCTAATCATCCACTTATAAAATCCAGCCCGGCTAACTTTAAATACTGAACACATCTTCCCAACTAAAAATATCCTGCTGTGATCCTTTATGAACCCGAATATTTGTTGTCTCCCTTGGAGAAAATGCTGATAGCCTTTTTTAAGATATCACGTTCCATCTGCGTTTCACGCAGTTCTTTTTTCAATAAAGCCAGCTCTTGTTCAACTTCGCTGAATATAACCTTCCCGTTGCCAGGAAAACTGCTGCCTTGTTTGCTGCTAAATTCCTTCCGCCAGCGATACAACAATGCTGGGCTGATATCCAATTCTCTGGCTAAAGCACTCAGGTCTGTGCGGGTATTACTGAGTTCAACACTCATCACCTTGAACTCTTTTGGATACGCTTTTCTTTCTCGTGACATAATTTCTGTTAAGTTATCAAATTCACTTAACTTGTTGTCTACTCAAAGGTAGCAACTCCACTAAGGCCTTTCCAGCTAATGATTAAAAGGATGAATAAAAAGCTTTTTATCATTATAACTGCTTTAATTTAAAAACTCCTGTACTTTTTTAGTGTTTATAATTATACAGTCTACCAGAACATTTTGTTTGACCTTTAAACCCTTTTGATGAAAGCATTATATTGTCTCGAACACTAAAGAAAAACGGGCTCTTCAATACAGAGACTTTATCAGAATCTGTTGCTGATAAACTATATCGACAGTAGCGTGCGCAAGGTGTAGGTAATACAACAAAAGCCCTGCTAAACGATGATTACGCATTTGTTAAGGTTTACTAAGATGCCGTATAACTGACTCGATATTAAATTATAAACTGAATTTGAACCTTTACAAAAATAGTAAGTAAATACCCGATATGGAAAACTTCATTCAAAAACAATGGGAAGAAAAAGATGGTAAATTATACAAAGCGGTAATCTTTAAGGATTTTCAGGAAGCTTTTTCCTTTATAGTGAAGGTTGCCTTTCTCGCTGAAAAAAGCAACCATCATCCTAAATGGTCTAATGAATTTAATAAAGTAGAAATTTGGCTTTCCACCCACGACGCTGGCGGGGTGGTGACAGAAAAGGACCGTAAAATGGCCTCCGAAATTGATAACCTACTCTTTCACGATCTGGAGGAGTAGGTTTCAATTTTATTTACTTTTGTTATGCTGTTAACAGCGTTTTAACCTCGTTAAACGAGAGAGCTGTATAATCATTGATATACATACTGCATGGTGGGAGTTCTTCTTTTATATGTGATGTTAACACACCAACAACTTTCATTCCTGCATTTAAGGCAGCACTTATCCCAGAGAAAGAGTCTTCAAAAACCAGGCATTGTGAGGGCTCCACCTGAAGATTCCTTGCAGAGGTTAAATATACTTCTGGATCAGGTTTATGTTTAGTGACGTTTTCACTGGCAAGGATTGATCCGAACATTTCCCTGATGGGTACTTTGCTCAGGATCAGATCAAGATTCGCTTTTGGGGCCGATGTTGCAACGCCAAGTTTAACGCCATGCGTATGTAATTCTTCAATAAACGGCACGATCCCCGCAATCGGGTCAACATGTGATTCATAAATTTTCCTGAACAAGCCCTCTTTTTCTTCTTCAAGTTCCAGTAATTCAATACCTTCAATCTTTCGCTTTAAAAAGTGGCTCATGATATAGCTGTTGCTCTTACCATACATATGGGCAGAAAATTCTTCGTCGGTCGGATGGAGGTTTCTAGTGGAAAAAAATTCGCGGAAAGCGAGTGAATGATATGGATTAGTATGACAAATTACACCATCCATATCAAATATAATGGCAATTTCTTTATTCATTTTCCAAAGTTAGCTTAAGCCGAGGATAATGTTCCATCCAATGTTTAAACTTTACAAAAGTTTCATTTGCTGCAGATATAATTTCTTGTTCCTCTGCTGAACTACTAGCCTGTTTGTTCAGATAGTCTTTAAAGTCCGACCACATGGTCATGGTATTCTCTCCGTATCCGTTAAAAAAGCTGATGCCTGCAGCGTCATTACCGAGATCCAGCTGTTTGCTTATCATCTGGCTTATGTATATTCCACCCAAGGTAGATCCTTCAATAACATATAAGGCACCAACCGCCTGCAGGTGATTCTCGATTCTTGGTAAATCACTTTCCGTTGCAAGAGGGGGTATGGCCTCTCCGAAATGCGCTAAATCGGCAGCAAGGTCATCAGCTTTCCTACGTTCGGCTAGTGCGAAATTATCATGAAGCTGCGTTTTAATTTGTCGTTCAAGGCCACCAAAATAACTATAGAATATTTCAAGAATAGCGGTGTAATCAGCTATCAATTTTATCGACTTTAACTGGCGTACCATCAGGGCTTCGAGGGCCTGGTGGTGGGTTAGTGTATCTTTTTTAATTTGATCAGCTATCATTGTAATTTTTTGCTTCTAGTTGCTAATTAATTATTGAAGGAGATATAAAAGGTAGTTCCTACGCCAAGCGCACTTTCTACCCATATATTTCCATCATGTTTCTCTATTATTCTCTTCACAATTGCTAGACCAATTCCTGTGCCTTCAATATTTTTCACATTATCCATGCGTTTAAACAGGTCGAAAACATTAGGGAGTTGTTGTTCCTCGATTCCTATTCCATTATCAGTGATGCTGTAAACAACTTCGTTTCCCTGTATTTTCCCTTCAATCGTAATACATGGGTATTCATTTTTACTGGAATACTTTATGGAGTTACTTAATATATTAGAAAATACCTGCGAGATCATCAGCGGTTCGCCCTTTATCTGCGGGGTCTCGCCAATAATGACTTTCAGGTTATCCGTTTGGTAGGCAATACGCAGCTCTTTTAACAAGTCCTCCAACAAAATCTTTACATCGATTTTGACTTTACTGAGGTCTCCCTGGTTAATTCTTGAGTACTCAAGCACTTCCTTTATCATGTAATTCATTTTATCGGTAATGGTGATAATTCTGTCAATTACATTGGAGGAGTGCGCACTTAAAGTTTTATCACGTTTTAATATCTGGGAAAAACCTTTAATGGTGGAAAGGGGAGTTTTCAGATCGTGCGAAATGGTATAACTGAATGTGTCCAGTTCCTGATAAGCTTTTTGCAGTTTTTCATTTAACTGTCTGATTTGGTTGGCTTTGAAATTGATAGTGTATACTATTTCTTCCTTGAGGTGTTTTACGGTCTTAATTTCCTCCCTTGTCCAGTTTTTGGATTTTCCACTAACAGTCTCGGCCCATACTTCAAAGGATTTCCTTGGTGAAATGTTCAGGAGGCCAGTACTATCGATGGTGTGTTCTTTTTGCTGCTTTCCTGCCCAATGTATGGTTTGGATATACTCCGGTTTAAACCATAATATGTACTCATTTAATTCTTTCGATAATATACAAACCATCAGCCCGCTTGCAATATTTTGAAAACTTTCAGCTTTTGGAAAAGCAATTTTGAGGTTGTCTGTATGGTAAAAACGGTCGTGAACTGATTCTTTAATCCATTTCACCAGACTGTTAATTTGGGGGATAGTAGGCGTTGTGCCGAGTGTTTTAATACTTCCCTCGTACAACAGCGCCGCACCTGAACAATCTGTTACCTGTAGTAAGTTTACTTTATGAGCTGTTAGCGCCTCTATAATATGGCTTCCAGGTTGCATCAGTTCTTTGGACAAAGTATCGATACTTTCCCTATACTGCTTCATCTTCTGCTCATTTTCTTCATCCTGTCTAAACTCAAGTGCAGAAGACAGTATCTGGCTGATAAGTTTGGAAGATTCCCTTGATTTATAATCTATATATCTTGGACTGTAATGGTGGCAGGCAATTAACCCCCATAATTGATCATGAGAAATTAATGAAATACTAAAGCTGGTATTGACCTTCATATTTTTTAAATACTCGATATGAATAGGTGATACTGCACGGAGCTGGGCGTGGGTTAAGTCTAACTGGTAAGCTTTGTTTTCTTCCAATGTAATTAGCCTGGCCGGTGTAGCATGAACGTTGGTAATCAACCTGATCCGGTTAATCTTATACAGTTCGCGTGCCTGTTCGGGGATGTCGGTTGCAGGATAATGTAAGCCAAGCCACGATTCTAACCTTTCATCGCGTGCTTCTGCCACTACTTCACCATGGAAATCAGCCGCAAAGCGGTAAATCATGACACGGTCAAAGCCCGTTATTTTTTTAATTTGGTTAACACTATTATTCAGTAAGTTATTTAGGTTTTTGTCGGAGAGCATCTCAGCAATGGAACGGCCGATCACCTTATTCACATCAACGGTCGCTTCGGTTTGAATCGGTTCAAATTCTAATAAATAATAGTTGCCTGATGTGCTGATTATTAAGTAGAAAGCCTTTCCGTTGATTTCTATTGGGAACGGATTGATTTGTTCTAATCCGTTGGTTTTACCAATTGTCAATAATTGCTCTAGAATCGGATGGCGAAGCTGCTGACTTAAGATCCCGTCCAGTATGCTGATGGTTTTACCTGGCAGATTATCTGGTGCCGATGGTAAAAACGTTTTTATGTTTTCACTGGAAAACTGAATCACCATATGATGGTCTATCCCAATCAAGAAGCCATGAGATTGTATCATCCCTGGCGCATGAATAGGTTCCCGCTCGCAATTGGTTATGTCTACATTAAATTTATCCATTTACTTTTGAATTATGCGAAAGTAATGAAACAGTATTTTAAAGATATACATTTTTATTAATTGTCGTCCCATTGTTACGTTTTGGCTTTTTAGTATAAAAAGTAAATATATTTAGTCAATTTTGATTGCTCAAAGGACCCTCTATGTTTAAAAAAATCATTCTTGCCATTGGCATTATAATTTTATTTCAGTCTTGCGGAGGTTTTGAATACAGTCCGAATCAAAGTTTTAGTGGAGATACACGCAAAGACATTAACAATAAAAATATCAAAAGGTTGCAGGAATCTCTAGGTGATGACCGCATTTGCTTTGTGCTCACAGGAGATAGCCAGCGGGCCTATAAAGATGCTGTAGATCTGGTTGACGTCGTTAACAAACTACCCCAGGTAGACTTTGTTTTTTTGGCTGGTGACATATCAGATTTCGGTCTTTCCCAGGAAATGGAGTGGGTTGATCAGATTTTTTCTAAACTTCACGTTCCTTATTTTGGCGTCATTGGCAACCACGATATGGTCTCTACAGGGCAGAAGTCTTATAAAAGGCTGTTTGGAGAAATGGATTTTTCTTTCGTTTACCAGGGTGTAAAATTTATTTGCCACAACACCAACAGCCGTGAGGTTTCCTTTTCCGGCACGATACCTGATTTACCCTGGTTAAAAAAACAGTTCCTTCCTGAAAACGGGGTGGATGCTTATGTTGCTGTTGCACATATCCCTCCTGGAAGTGGGGATTTCGACCCCGCACTGAGTGACGAGTATGTTTCTATTGTAAACAAGTCACCCAACACTCTTGCCGCTTTATATGCCCATATGCATACAAGCGCGGTGTTTTACCCAGGGTATCAGTCTAAAATACCATATATTGTTACGGATGCCATCCAGAACCGGAAGTTTGTATTAGTAGAAATCGTTAACGGAAAATTAAAATTTGAAAATGTCCTTTACTAAATACCTTATTTTCGGCTTTGTAATGCTGTTGTTTTTTCCTGCACCGAAAGTGCATGCACAATTTTCAAAGGTCCTGATTCCACAAGATGTAACTTTACAACATGCTGGCAGCAACGGTTTCATGAGTGCTGGTTTTGGCTATAACTTTTTTAAGAATAAACGTGGGCACCTTGATCTTGGTTATGGTTTCGTTCCTGAAAAAAGGGGTGGTGAGTTACATATTTTAAGTTTAAAGTTCAACTATCGCCCATGGGAGATCCACATCACCGATGGGATAAAACTCTACCCGGCTAATCCTGGCGCCTTTGTAACCTATCATCTGGGTCCGCAGTTTGATTTCTATTGGGACAAAGATACTTATGAAGATGGCTATTACTGGTGGTCAACGGCGTTAAGACCACATTTGTCGCTTAGTACAGAATTCAATTTTGATATGAAAAAACTGTTTAAAACCGACAAAATTAAAAATATTAGTGTGTATTCAGAGTTCAATACGAATGAGCTGTATTTGGTCAGCTATTTTCAAAACGCGGGAACTTTAAACCTTACAGAGATTTTTAAGCTAGGGGTGGGAATACGGGTTCATTTGTAGTCCGGTCTGTCTCGATAAGCCCATTCCTGATCTTCAGGTAATTCTGGATAATCTTTTTTGTCGGTGAGCACCACATAGACGGTCCAGATGACAAGGAATGGCGCGATCAAAAACATTAGGGCAATGGTGCTTGATCCACCAAGTTGAGATAAGGCAATATACACTACTAAATAGGTGGTGAGGATGATTATCCAGATTACTGATTTATTCATAAAAAGCAGTTAGAATAGTTTAACAGTTTAGCTATTAATTAGTTTTGCAAAAGAAAATTTAATACCACCTCTGATTACCAATTCATTACTTCAAATCTTACAAAACTGAATCTGCGCTTTGTTGTTGGTTTTATAAGGATTATGACTCCTGAAACCAAAAATGCAAAGCAGTATGAATGTAAGTGATTTTTTTATTCAGCGACTTTCAGAGTGGAAAATAGAACGGTTGTTTGGCTATCCCGGTGATGGCATAAATGGCTTGCTCGGTGCATTGAACCGCTCTAAAAAAATACAATTTATTCAAAGCCGACACGAAGAGATGGCTGCCTTTATGGCTTGTGCCCATTCAAAGTTTACCGGTGAAGTAGGCGTGTGCCTTGCTACATCAGGTCCTGGAGCCATCCACCTGCTCAATGGTCTATATGATGCAAAAATGGATCATCAACCCGTTGTTGCCATTATTGGTCAGCAGAAAACTACCTCATTGGGTAGTGATTACCAGCAGGAGGTTGACCTCAACAATTTATATAAAGATGTGGCATCTGCATATGTACAGATGATTGTTGATCCTGCGCAGGTGAGACAGGTGATTGACCGTGCATTTCGGATTGCAAAAGCAGAGCGGACAGTAACCGCAATTATCATTCCTAATGATATTCAGGAAGAATCCGCTGTAATGGAGCCACCCAGAAAACACGGTAGTGTTTTTACGGGGACAGGCCATGCAAATCACACCATGGTACCTCTGGAAGCCGAACTTCGAGCAGCAGCCAATGTGTTGAACGAAGGCAAAAAAGTAGCCATCCTCATTGGTGCCGGTGCCATGCATGCAGCTGCTGAAGTACAAGAAATAGCAAATATATTGGGGGCCGGTGTTGCTAAGGCTTTGCTTGGGAAGACGGCAATCCCTGATGATCTTCCATACGTTACAGGATCCATTGGCATGCTGGGCACTAAAGCCAGCTGGGAAATGATGGAAGCTTGTGATACCCTGTTAATGATTGGCAGTAGCTTTCCCTACGCAGAATATTTACCCGAGCCTGGAAAAGCCCGCGGTGTACAAATTGATCTGGAATCGAAAATGTTAAGTTTGCGGTATCCAATGGAAGTAAACTTATGGGGAGACAGTAAGGATACCCTTCGTGCACTGATACCCTTGTTAAGGCAGAAAGATGACCGCAAATGGCGTGAAGATATAGCACAACACGTTAGTGACTGGTGGCAGACGGTTGAAGAGCGCGCAAAGCAACGAGCTAATGGCGTGAACCCCAAGTACCTCTTGCAGGAACTTTCGCAACTGCTACCCGACAGGTGTATACTCACGGCCGACTCCGGCACAGCAGCGTTCTGGTATGCCCGGAACCTGAAAATCCGGGAAGGAATGAAAGGCTCGTTATCGGGAAATCTTGCCACTATGTGTCCGGCAGTACCCTATGCAATTGCGGCAAAATTTGCCTTTCCCGACCGTGTACCAATTGCAATTGTGGGCGATGGTGCCATGCAGATGCTTGGTATGAACGAATTGATTACCATTTCTAAATACTGGCAGGAATGGAGTGACCCACGACTCCTTGTTATCGTGCTCAACAACCGCGATCTTAATATGGTCACTTGGGAACAACGTTTACAGGCTGGCGACCCGAAATATAATGCTTCGCAAGATATTCCTGATGTTCCTTATGGAAGCTTTGCTGAGTTGCTTGGTTTAAAAGGTATCCGCATAGAAACTCAGGATCAGGTGCAGGTTGGATTGTTGGAGGCGTTAAGTACCGACCGGCCTGTAGTATTAGATGTATTGGTAGATGCTAATGTTCCAGTATTCCCGCCAATTTTGGATAACACACAATTGCTAAATTTTAGTAAGGCTATGTTAAAAGGGGATTCGGAATCTGCCGGGGTAATCAAGCAAATGATTCGTGATATGATGAGAGGCAATTAGAGCTAGTTTCACGGTAGCTAATCACAAAATCCTTCTGAAATCAATTATGATTACGTCCTTATTTTTACCAAATAAAATTTTGCGATCGAATATTTTGAATTTTTACTCTAAATGTAAATACTAATAAAATTAGTATAAATTATATTCTATTCGGTCTGGATGTGGATGCCTGCATACAGTACTGGCGACCACGGATAATAATGAATTTATACTTTAATAAAGGATTATATTGTATTAAAAATCAAAAGTTTAAATGGTTTATATAAACTAATAATGTAGTATTATTTGTAGCGGATATCCTTCAATTTTAGACACATAAGCCGCACAAGAGAAAAACATTCCCACTAAATCGGTGTTGTTTTATCAAGTCTTTATCGAACATATTTTAAACCAATTTTTTATTATGAAATTAAATAAATGGTTCGTTGCCATAGCCCTTGGGGTTATCGCTATAAATCTTTCAAGTTGCAGATCTATACCTAAAGGTGCTGTCGCTGTTAGACCATTCGACAAGCAAAAATACCTTGGAAAGTGGTACGAGGTTGCCCGGTTAGATTTCAAGTTTGAAAGAAACTTGAATAATGTAACAGCCGAGTACTCGATGAAAGATAATGGAAAAATCCGTGTCGAAAACAGGGGGTATAACTACAAAGATAAGGAGTGGAAAGAGAGTATTGGCAAGGCGAAGTTTAGAGGCAGTAGTGAAGTTGGTCGTCTGAAGGTGTCCTTCTTCGGACCGTTTTATTCACCCTATAATGTACTGGCCCTTGACGACAATTACCAATACGCCCTTGTTGCCGGGAAGAACCTGAAATACCTATGGATCCTATCTCGTCAAACAACAATCCCCGATAACATTAAATCAGCGTATTTGCAGAAAGCAGAAAGTCTGGGTTATGATACCGGGGACCTGATATGGGTAGAACACAATAAATAGTATTACAAGTGCTGTGGTTTAAATGAGTCAGTTTTAACCACAGCTCCTAATTCATGAAGAATGGTATACAGACCAAAGTTGGTTCGGTTAACATAAATGAAGTGTTTTACCCCACGTGCCTGTTTAAACTCTGGCATCTTTGCCATCTTCTCGCCATACGCATATAGCTGGTTAAAAAATTCTGGCTTGCTGAAGTCGAAACTAGTAACTGTATACGGTTTTGCAAACAGTTCAATCATTTCCCGGTAGGCATTATAATAGAACTCTACTTGTGCTGGCGTATCGCCCACATGGATCATTTCTAACTTCCTGAATGCTTTCAGTGTCTTCTCCTTATCCTGCATTACATCAGTAGATACCAGAGAAAAAAATGGGTAATAAAAATCTTCCGGCATTTCTTTAATACAACCGAAATCAATCACACCCAACTTTTCATCAGGTGTAATCATAAAATTACCAGGATGTGGGTCTGCATGTACTGCACGAAGTTGATGCTGCTGGAAGTTGTAAAAATTCCACAATGCCTGACCGATTTTATTACGTAGTTCCTGTGATGGATTGGCCTTGAGAAATTCTTTGAGGTGCAAACCTTCAATCCAGTCCATAGTAATTACCCTTTTGCCGGAAAGTTCGGGGTAATAAGTAGGGAATACCACATTATCAAGATTTTTGCAAGCGGTGGTAATTTCCATGGATCGTTTTACTTCAAGAAGATAGTCGGTTTCTTCCAACAGACGCTCTTCCACCTCTTTGATGTAAACGTTAAGTTCCCTTTCACTCATTCCTAATAAACGGAACGCAAAAGGTTTCACTAACTTCAAGTCTGACGAAATGCTGTCGCCAACACCCGGATACTGGATCTTTATGGCTAATTTCTTTCCGTTAAGTTCAGCTTCATGCACCTGCCCGATGGATGCGGCATTGGTGGAAGCTAAGTTGAACTTATCGAAGACCTGCTCTGGCGACTTCCCGACATTTTTAGTGAAGGTTCTGACGATGAGTGGTCCAGAAAGCGGTGGTGCATTATATTGGGACTGCGTAAATTTATCTACGTAGGACTTGGGCATGATGTTTTTGTCCATGCTAAGCATCTGGGCAATCTTCAAGGCACTGCCTTTTAGTTCACTCAGCGACTTATAAATGTCAGTTGCATTATTTTCGTTCAGTTCATCTCGGTTAAGGTCTGGGTTAAATAATTTCTTAGAATAATGTTTAATGTAGTTACCTCCAATTTGAAAACCGGTTTTGACAAACTTAGCTGATCGTTCTGTTTTAGTCGTTGGAATTGATTGTTGTTCATTCATGATTTATACCTCATTTTTTCTTGGAGTTTTCCATTTCTGGATAAGAACTTCCCATATTCGAATAGGTTATCGAGAGGCGATCGCTGGAACAAATCAAACGTCACATTAATACCGCGCTCTATGGCCTCATCTGTCTTTTCAAAGCCATCACTGTCATCTGTTATCCAAAAGTTGATTATAAAGGCGAATTGCACCCATAGAGCGTCTTTGTAGCGCTTGGATAAAAACTTCCTGTCTGCAAGCTCCCCGCTTTCGAGCCCCTCATTGATAATGTTGGTAGCAAAGTCCTCAAAAATGGGCTTAACGCCAGACAACACCGGGGGAGTGCTCAACTGTTTGTGGGCTTTTAATGTATAGATTACGAAGCTTCTTTGTCTTTTTAAGGCTTCTACGTAACTGTAAAAGAATGCTAGCATTTTATCTCTGGAGGAATATTGGGACCAAACCTCCTGTTGTTGAATGGTGTAAATGGTTTCAATGGTAAAATCCACCCATATTGTCTTTTCGATACTCTCAAAAGAGCCGAAAAACTGGTAAAATTCACCCTCTGATATTTTAAGCTTTTTTGCAAATGTATAAACAGACTTGGGCTTTTCATCATGTGTAAGCACATAATCAACATAGCCGTTTCTTATTTGTTGAGACGTTGCCATATAGTATTTTTCTTTAAATAACGTAAATAATGACCATTTAGTTCTTTTTTATTGGTTGAAGCTTTAAACCAACCCCTGGGAAAGTAAATAATCTTTAGCCTGTTCAAAGTTCAAAAATATGCGATCAGCCTGGTGGAGACTTGCATGCTGCTGTTCATGTCTTTGGATGGCAATGCAAGTTAGTTGGGCTGCTTTTGCGGCTTTCAGTCCATTAACAGTGTCTTCAAACACCAGGCAATCTTTTTTTTCCAATCCTAATTGTGTACGGCATAAATTATAGCATTCTGGATTTGGCTTGGGTTGTTTTACGTCATTGTTGGTGACTATAATTTCGAAGTATTTATTGAGTCCATTCTTCTTGAAAAGGGTGTTCACCTCATCCTTATTACTACCGGTAACCAGGGCCATCGTTAGTGGCATTTGACTGAAATAATCAAGGATTTCCTTCGTGTAATACATTAAAGGGACTTCCGTATCCATCATCCGCTGTATGCTCAGAATCTCCCTGCGCCGTATAAGTTCGTCAAGAGTTGTGTTTAGGGCATACTTTTTAATTAATGTCGACGCATTTTGTGCGAGTGGGATACCGGCATAGGCGTTAAGCCAATCGCTATAAGTCAGGCGCACTTCAGATTCCTTCAATATTTCATTCCAGCACTCAAAATGGAACAACTCTGAATCAACAAGTGTTCCGTCTAAATCGAATAATATTGCCTTGAATTTCATGTCTTTCATATAAAGGTTAATCTTACGATGTTGTAATTACGTACGCTTGTGGAAAACACGTATTTAACAATTATGTTAAACTTACTCTCATGAATCCTGTTTTCCATAGAATTAACTTGATTTTTACTAAGATAAAAATTAACAACAATTATGGTGAAACAATTATTAATGGTCTTTGCATTAGCGGGAATAGCTGTTGCGGGATGTAAGTCTGACAAAAACAGTACCGGTAATACAGATTCCCTGATTACCGACACGACTATGATTGAGTCTGAAACCGAGGTTATAGACTCTGTAACCATGGTAGATAGCGCCGCAAGAACAGATACTATTGGCCAAGGTGCTGCAAGTAGTGCTGGCGCTGGTGGCGGCGGCGGTGCCGGTGGTGCTGCAAGTGGTGCCGGCGGTGGCGGTGGTGCCACTGGTGGAGGAGGTGGCGGTAATAACACAGGCGGAAGTAGTACAGGATCGGGTGGTGGTAGTACAGGGAATAGCCAATAATGAACCCACAAAAAAGCCGTTACTACAATTTGCAGTAACGGCTTTTATTTTATTAAACTGGTGTTAAACTTTAACGATTACTCCACAACCTACACGAGGACCGGAGTTGCCAGTTGGTTGGGTTTTATAGTCATCTGTTCCACCGTGAACGATAATGCCACGACCGATAATGGTTTTGATTTCGTCACCATCTACTGTCCATCTGTCAGTGGTGATTGTAATCTCACCATGGCCCTTGCTATCCAATTGGATATTCCCAATATCTCCAGCATGAGAAGCTGCTGAGCCCCATTTTCCATGATTTTCTTTTGTAGGGTTCCAATGGCCATGTGCGTTCTCGCCCATATTACCACAATCACCATGTTCGTGAAAGTGAACCGCTACAGTGCTGTCTGCACGCAAAGGGTAATTAATCACCAAATCCATACGTATTTTACCATCTTCTAATTGATAAAACCTAGCGGTTCCCATGTCTTTCGAATCTGCCGTAGTAGCTAATTTAGCTGAAGCTATTTCGGTACCAGAATTTGCGGAATCCGTACCCATACTTAGGGAGTCTTTTCCAGCATTGTCGGATGCTTTTTCATTGTTTCCAGAGCATGAAGCAAACACAGTAGAAGCAGCAAGTAAAGCAATAATAAGATAATTTTTCATATTTTTTCCTTTAAATAATTTTACCAATAACAACTCTTTTAACAATTAGTTTGGTTTATAAGGCCAAACTATGGCTTTGCATCAGGAGCCTGTGGTAGTGGTTTACGTGGAATTTGCGCAGCACGTTCTGAAGTATGGTATACAAATGACGCGACGATTGTTGCCGAACGTTTAAGCGCTTCAGCATCCAGACGGTCGTAAGTATCCTGATTAGAGTGGTGTGTTCGGGTTCCATAATCCATTGGGTCTTGTATAAACTGGAAGCCTGGAATACCAACTGCATCAAATGCCAAATGGTCTGTACCTCCAGTATTACCAATGGTTACAGTTTTTGCACCAATATCGTGAAAAGGACTCAACCACTCCTCAAAGATTGGCTTAGCTGCTTCATTGCCTTGCATGTAAACGCCTCTGATGGCACCTGTTCCATTGTCAAGGTTGTAATAAGCACTAACTTTCTTTTGATCTTTGGTGAGTACCATCGTTTTTGGATCACCATAATGTTTAGCTACATAACCTCTGGAACCAAACAATCCTTGTTCTTCAGAGCTCCATAGCACGACACGTAATGTTCGTTTTGGTTTGAAATCAATAGCTTTTAAAATACGCATGGCTTCCATCATCACAGCCGAACCTGCAGCATTGTCTGTAGCTCCGGTTGCTGCATGCCAGGAATCGTAATGGCCACCAATAATTACCACTTCATCTTTTAATTTTTTATCAGTACCTGGAATTTCAGCAATTACATTATAACCTTGTGGGTCTTCAGCGTAAAACGAGGTTTTGATATCTGCCTCCAGTTCTACTGGATGTCCTGCACGTAGTAAACGCAGCATATGTAAATAATCCTCTGCTGATACTTCCAGCTCTGGTGAAGCAGGTTTAGCATCTAATGCATAGGAAGCGCCATTACTGGTAAAAAGAGTACCATGGTTACCCCGGGCGAAACTAAGTAAAAGACCTATATTTTCTTCCTGTAAACGCTGGGCAATTGCTGCACGATTGGCTCGCTGACGCATCATGGCTGTCATTGCTGTTGGTGTTGCCCCACGTCGCTGTGCGCTTCCTTGTAAGGTAACTGTAGCCATTGCCTGTAAGGTAGAATCGCTATGAATGATTGCATCAGGTTTGTATGAGTTTTTTAACGGCTGTACATTGCTCTGATCAATCATTACAATTTTGCCAGCCAATTTGCCTTTATATTGGTCTAAATCACTTACGGTATCCGCTTTAATCAAAATAACTGATGATTTAATAAGACCGTTGGTACCGGTAGTCCATGCTTTAGGCGAAGCAATAATCGCTTTATAGAACGGAGCAGTAGTAGCAGCATAGTACTTGTCAATTTGCCAGCCTTTTCCAAATGTGCCCCATGCTTCCAGACGGGCATTTCTTAAACCCCAATCTGTAAATTGCTTTACTGCCCAATCCTGGGCCTTTTTTAATCCTGGTGAATTAGAGAGGCGGGGGCCAAGCACGTCCGTTATTTGAAAAGCAATATCCATTACTTTGGAGTTTTCCAGACCTTCTTTTCTGATTTTCTCTACGGCAGACTGGTCGACTTTCTCCTGTGCAATTGCAGAAACGAAAAGACCAACAGCCATCAAGGTTGCGGCAAATTTTTTATTCATGATTAGTTGTTTGTTTATTATGGCCTGAATTTATGCTTAATACAGATAATAAGTGTTTGTTCACTACATTTTTACACAATCCTGGTAACGTTCGAGCTGAAAGATTGGCGTTTTATACCATTATTACAAACTGTCAATATTTCCTCAATTATGAAAAAATTTCAGGAATAAGCTGCTTTAAATGCGATTTAGGACGCATTTTTCAATTGGCACAACGCTTGAATATACCCAACCAGATTTGAAAGTTTATTTAAAATTGTGATTGTCTAAATAAAAAGGAGGGTTTGTTATGTCACTTATTAAATTCAATAACGGTACAAAAGATAATAACTTAACCAAAGGATTTAATGACATTTTTGATAGTATGTTCCAAGACAGCTTTATGTCAGACAGGTTAATGTCAAAAGTTCCTGCGGTTAACATTTCTGAAACTGTGGATCACTACCATATAGAAATGGCAGCTCCAGGTTTAAATAAAGATGATTTTAAAATTAAATTGGACAGAAATCTTTTAACTGTTTCTGTAGAGCAGCAAAAACAAAACGTAGAGACAAATAAACAATACAGTAAACGGGAGTTCAGTTACAGTTCTTTCGTACGTTCATTTGCTTTGCCAGATACAGCTGATGACTCTGGTATCGAAGCTACTTACAAAGATGGTATTTTGAACATTGCCGTGGCTAAAAAAGAAGAAGCCAAACAAGTGGTTCGTCAAATAGAGATTAAATAATTAAATTTTTTACTTGCTTTCAAATCTTCTGGCCCATGCCTTTTTTTTAATAGGCGTGGGCCTTTTTTATAATGGTAGTCAATGTTTTCGGCAAAACCTTATGCACGCCACTATTGTTAAGACAAAAACAATCATCATGGAAGAACAAGATAAAGACAATAGACAAAACCAGGAAGACGTAATACCAGGAAGTGCGCTAGATAAAATTGTGGACGATCCGGAAAAAGGTAACCTGCCTAAAACCAATGGTACAGGGGCAAATAATCCAGTACCTACAGACGGTTCAGTAGTCATAAAAAAGGAAGACTAGGTTACAACAATTTGGTGTAATGCCTTATTGGTGGGGTAATTACCGTTTTGATGAACGTTAGTAATTGATTAGCATGATTTACGTATATTAGTGTATAGTATATACGCCTATGAAAACGTATAAACAGATTTTGATTGCCTTGCTCATCGTCGCTTTTACCACCGCAGGCACCTATTATGTGACGCAATATACCGCTCATAGGGAGAAGCCCCGCGTAACTCCAACTAGTAGGCTGATGAAACAAGAGGTGGATTTCGTGGAGGCAGCGCGTCTGGTAACACCTGCAGTGGTTCACGTGAATACCGTTTATGAAACCCCTGTAGATCCTTATGCTTTATTTCGCATGGATGGCCAGACTCCGGTGAGGAAAGGATCTGGCTCCGGTGTGTTGATTTCCACCGACGGTTACATTGCTACCAATAATCACGTGATTGAGGATGCTACGGCGATTGAAGTTATTTTGCCAGACCGCAGGGTGTTTTCGGCAAATCTTGTTGGTCGTGATCCAAACACAGATCTTGCCTTGCTTAAAATTAAAGGAAAGGATTTTCCAATCATTGATTTTGGTGATTCGGATTTACTGGAGGTAGGCGAGTGGGTACTGGCTATAGGTTATCCATTCTCTTTGAATACTACTGTCACTGCAGGTATTGTGAGTGCTAAAGGTAGAAGCATCGGTATCATTAACAGTGGACAGTCAGGCATAGCTTCGGAAGCAAATACGGCCATTGAATCTTTTATCCAAACAGATGCAGCTATAAACCCCGGTAACAGCGGGGGTGCATTAGTGAACATCAGTGGTGAACTTATCGGCATTAACACCGCTATTGCATCGATGACGGGAAGTTATGCTGGTTATGCGTTTGCTATACCGGTAACCCTAGCCAAGAAGATCCTGGATGACCTCAAGCAATATGGAAAAGTAAAAAGAGGGGTGCTTGGCGTGTCTTTTCCAGCACCGTCTGCTGAAGATGCCTATCTAAAACAACAAGGAATATCACCGGGAAGCATTACCGGAGTCATTGTGATGGATATTCTGCCTAAAAGTGCTGCTGCAAATTCAGGTCTGAAAGAAGGCGATATTTTACAGGGTATAGATGGCATATCTATTAATTCGTCGGCCGATTTCTCTGAACGTATCGCCAGGCTACGGCCTGGCGATACGGTTAAGCTTGATTACCTCCGTAATGGCAAAAAAAATAGTACAATAGTAACTCTCGAAAGCGAAGAAGCCATGGAAAAAGCAAATGGCAGATCGCGTGAAGAGATTTACCAAAGACTGGGTGCAACCTTTGCACCATTAAGTCTGGCACTAAAACAACGCCTTGAACTTAATGGTGGTGTGGTAGTAACTCAAGTTTTCCCCGGGGGTTTCTTTAGTCAGATTGGTATTCCTACAGGTACTATAATTGCTTATATAAATGGTCATGCGGTGAATACACCTGATGATATTGAGAAAATTTTAATGGGGGCCGGGAATAGCAGGGTGAAGGTATTTGCTATCGCCCCAGATGGGTCGCGTGTCGTGTTTGAGCTGTTGTTAGGTGCCTAACAACAGCTCAATACGTTAAAATCTAAAGGTGGCCGCGATAGTACTGTCATTAGGCATTTGCTCTTTTTCCAACACATACACATTGCCACCATTCATTACTGTTTGCACAGCAGCTTGATTAAACAGGCACTCATCTCCAGGTTCTTTATGGTCATGAACGACAAGCTGGTTATCTTCTTTGTTAAAGTTTCCCCACAGGTGCTGGTCTTTGGCAATGAACAGGTCGGACACTTGTGCATAAAAACTTGCAGGAATTACCTTTTCAGGCATAGACGAAGTTGCTGCCGTCGCGATCTGCATATAGTAATTTTTCAAGGCATCTTTTGTGCGTTGCTCAAAATAAGGGATCAATGGCTTTTTAGCTTTTTCAAATAACGCTTGTGTGCTTTCTTTCTCCTGATTTCCTGTAATAGCTTCCTCCACTATAGGCTTGTATTTGCTGACGCTTTTATATATCGGAATGAGGTATTCTACACCCGCAAGCAATAGCGGAGCGTTTTTATCATGTAAAACTTCAGCCATCAAGGTCCGGTCTACCTCCTGGAAATAGGTAGTGATATTTGCTTTATCGTCACTTGGTCCCTCATGACCATGATAACCAGCAGTTTCTGTACCCGATCCACCGCCTTTTCTAAATAACTGACGACCTTCTTTCTCTTCAAATTGCACCACATCGTCCATGCCATATGGAAGTCCTTCCACTTCTACATGCTGCAATCCAAACTCATTGCCCTGGTAAAATTTAGCATCATGCTTGCTTAATGATAGTAAATAGAATTCCTTGGTTTTGAGCATGGCTGGCAATATTGGCGTGACATAAAAAGAGCTATTTATATAACATTTTTCTGCCACCGAAAATGGAAGCTTCATCACCTTATTAAAACCTTCTGTAATGAAAACAGCTAAACCATCGAGTTGATTATTCCAGAAAACGTCATCGCCTATTAAATTTAACCCTGGTTCAAGCAAACTATCAATTTCCTGGGCATTTAAGCCCTGTTGTTGTAGGTTGCTTTGAGTGGTCTGCAAAGCGTTTTTAAAAACAATAACATCCTGTTTTTCATTTACCTGTACACCAGAACGGTGAGTAGGGATGTAAATAGAGATGCAGGGTGCAGTGGAATTCTGGTATTGGAGTAATTCTTTAAACGCGTCTTTAGTGATCATATCTATCATAGTTGTTTAATATTTAAAATGGTAAATGATTTATAATTGTTATGAATTAATTAACAGGATGAGTTGGGGGTTGTTTGTCAAAAAAAAATATTTGTGATGTCAACATCGTGTGGTCGTTGCTATATTCTTGGTATATTTAATTATTGGAAGTCATGAACTGGATTGTAAAATTCATCAACCTCTTTAAATTTAAACCCAATGTGAGGAACGATCACAACATCAGAAAGGTTTATTACAACCTCCTGCTGTTGATTGGTCTGATTACAGTGGTGATCTTGTTTTCATTTTACTTTTTCTTTCCTAAAAACGGGTACTTACAAGTGTTCAGCTTATTGGCGGTCATGGCTGCTTATTATCTGACTGGCTGCGCTGTAGGTTTTATTTTTGCGATCCCAAAAAGTGCACAAGGAGCCAGGCATGAGCTGCGCCGTACCAATAGTGGCAAGGGGCTAATCCCAGGGGAGTATTACAATGACAACACTAGCCTGGAAGAGATATCTGATTGGTTGGTTAAGATTATAATCGGCTTGAGTTTAACACAATTCTCTTATCTGCGAGATACGGTCGAATCTGCTGCCAGCAGTATCGCTGCCATTTTTCCATGTATCCCTCAGCGAAATGAATGCAAAAGTTTTTTTGTCTTCGCCTATGCCGTCATCATTTTTTACTCCATTGGCGGACTAATTATTGGATATTTATGGACCAGGATCGACTTTCCTAAGATCTTAACGCAGAGTAAAGGAGAATTAGAGTTGATTGCCAAATTGGAAAGGCAAAATAAAACAATGGTTCAAATGATTAATGATCCAGAATCTCCGGTAAGAACGAATGATTTGCTACAAACCCAAAGTTTTGACGATCCTTTGGTATTAGAACTGGTGGATAGAATTTCTGAGACTAAGCCAGTGATTACTTCTAGTGATGTACAAAAGGGTAGATGGGGAGGTAAAAGCAATAAAGATGGTTTCCAGCTTACGGCAACTGTCAGGAACGCTAACATTATTGATTTATACATCGTAACTATTACAGTTAGATCCGGACAAGGGAAGGCATTTAACGGGCCGGTAGTGATACTGTTGCCGGATTTCCTCTCGCCTAAAGTCCGCTTACTTAAAGCTGATGGCCAAACTGAAGTTTTTATATCGGTACTTGCCAGTGAGGTTTTTACTGTGGCAGCGCTGGTTGATATCCAATCGCAAAAGGAATACATCAGTTTGGAATTAGATCTCAATCAGGTGGAGTCCTTCCCTGAAAGTTTTTACTGGAAAAAAAGTTAATTATATGAGTTATATGTACAGCTTTGTAACTATATAGTTTTAACCGCATCATAATTAAAAAAACACATGAATTTAATCGGAAACATTATTTGGATCATCTTTGGCGGTATATTTATTTTCTTCGAATATATTATTGGAGGCTTACTTTTGTGTCTTACTATTGTCGGCATTCCCTTTGGTCTGCAATGTTTTAAATTCGCCATAGTTGGTTTGGCGCCCTTCGGCGTTAAAATTACCGAATACCCTCACGACTCAGGTTGTTTGTCAACCATCATGAATGTTATTTGGCTTGTTTTCGGTGGATTTTGGATTATGCTGACACATTTATTGTTCGGTATCCTGTTCTGCATCACTATTATTGGTATTCCTTTTGGCAGGCAGCATTTTAAATTAATGTCCCTTGCTTTTTCACCATTTGGAAAAACTATTTCTTAGGTTTATTGCTTACAGACCCTTCAGGAGGGTATGGCAATGTATTCCTAAGTTTTTCTATTTTCTCCACGCTAAATTTTGGTAGTTGTATGTCATTGGTCTCACGCCATTGTTTTACGCTTTCTGTTACAGCAGCAGTTTTTTCTTCAGAAACGCCCTCGTCATTTGCGAAATATAGCGTTTGAGATGGGAAGGCGAATCCAGTACCACTTTTTTCAACGATATCCATGATGCGTAATAATAAATCTTCCCTCACCTCCATAAATTCATCATTATCTCTAGTGCTGATGTAAGTCCAGACTTCAATATCAATGGAACTTGAGCCCAATCCGATCAACCGAACCCTAGCAGGTGCAGGGTCTACTTTTGGGTGTGCATATAAAGTTGCACGAATAGTCACCAGAAGATACCTGATTTGTTCTGCCGTTGTTTCATACCGGAGCCCGAAGGTATTTGCAAATAAGAATTTGTCACGCGGTGCAAAGTTATCAATTTTCATAGACGAGAAATCTCCATTTGGAATACTAACAACCGTTCGGGACAAGGTGCGGATTTGAGTAGAACGCATTCCAATTTGCTCTACTGTGCCTAATACATCTCCTGCTTTGCAAAAGTCGCCTACCCGGATGGGGTGGTCGACAATAAGGCTGATGCTACCCACTAAATTTTCGACAGTTTTTTGTGTACCCAATGCAAGCGCAATACCACCAATTCCAAGAGCAGTAAGCCATGTAGTAACATTAAAACCAAAGGTATCAAGTAAAACAAGCGCTCCAAGAATCACCAACGCTACTTTTGCAGCGCGACGGAAAAAAAGCAATGCCGAAATCCCTGATTGATTTTCGCGTAACCGCAATCTTTTCTCCATTAATATAGAGAGGAAGCCAATTAGCTGCCAAACAAGCAATATAATGGCAATTAAGCCAACCACAATGGTAAGTTCACTTAAACGCTGGCGTATAACAAGGGAGATACCAACCTGTCGACTGCCGGCCACAAATAGCCAGACCCCAAGATAGAGTTGAAATGGTTTTACAAATGACTGTATAATACCTGCTGTAGATTCCAGCCTTGCTTTGCGCCAAAATAGTGGGATTAAATAAACTATGAGCCTGGTAATGGCACCAGCAATGTAGTAGGCCAAAACAACCAACACAAGCATACCCAACCAATGTGCTAATGGTATACCTCTCCATTCATTACGTATTAAAATCGATGGAGATACTTTATCCACTAAAGTGCGTTGCACCTGAACGGTATCTAGGGGGACACTTTTTATAGTTTGCGAGGAGAATAGCCATATTGGCGCCCCCGTGGTATCTCTACTACGTTCGAGGATCAGATCGACAGACTTTCCATTCACGTTGAGATCACCAATCTTGTCCAACTCCTGCCCTAAATCATCATCTAATTTTCCATCTACATCATTGCTAATCCAGGAGTAAGGGTAAATACTGGCCGAATTTGCTATTGCGGTTTGTAGTGCCCGCGCATATGTTTCTTTGTCTCCCTTAAAACTGGAGTCGAGGTTTAAGTATTGCTCAGCCAGCACATAATTCTGCGTACCTGCTGCTTTTAAAAAGCGTTCTAATGTACCGCGTGGTGTTCGCCGGCCCAAAGAATCCGCAGGCCATACTGGTGTTCGTATAATCATTGAACTATCTTTTACAGAAGTAGTATCTTGGGCCTTTGTAATGTTAGGATTAAGTAATAAGATGCTACAAAAAAAAAGGACGAAATAATGATATTCTGTGACGGTATATTTTGCTTTTGTGTTCATCGTGAAGGCCTATTATATTATTTTGCAATAAAAGTAAAGGTTAATTAGCAGCGCTAACTAAAAGGATTCATTTAATCCCAGGAACAAACCACGGGCACCATAATTACCAACGGCATAGTCTATGCACAAATTGGTTCGGGTCGCTTTGTTAAAGAGCACTCGTAAGCCGGCACCCCCAGCTGGTTGCCAATGTTCAAAGAGCTTTGTACCAAGGTTATCGTTGGTAGTTTGAACATTAAAAAAGGTTACACCACTGAGAAATTTATTTTTGGTGATAGGAAAGCGATATTCAATTTCCGAGTAAAAGTAGTTGGTGCCTTTAAAGTACGCAATTGTATAACCCCGGCCACTACGGCCGTTATTGTCTTTTCCTGTTCCCGGCAATTCCAGGTATGGCAATGAACCACTTAGTAGATACGAACCCCAATTCCAGAATGCAATAACGTGTTCAGGGTTTCGATTTGAGAGGCTAAAGTATTGTCTGAAATCAGTATTAAGTTGAACGGCATTTTTAGTACTTCCTATCCAGCTTTGATTTACCCTAATTCCAGCATCAGCATATGTGCCCTTATAAGCTCTGTTTTGATTATCGCGGGTAGTATATTGAATGTTCAATAAAAAACCGTTAGCCATATAATGACTGGGATCATATCCTAAGCGTTCACTGTAAATATAATATGGAGTTTGCCTGTCTGTCGCGTTGCGGTCTTCGATTTTTCTTCTAATGTCGAAAGATACCCCCGCTCCAACAAATATGTTGTCTTTTATCTGTTTGTATACTTTTTCGCTGATTTTGTAATATTGCGCATGTAATACGTATCCTTTACGGTCAGGATTAGTTAATATACGATCGGCTTCGCTATCCCCAGGATCTAATCCAATACCTAGGCCGAAGTCGGGAGTAACCGTCTTTGCGGCAACTAAAATACCCTGTAAGTTCCATTTGTTTCCAGGGGTATAGACATTATGACTTAAATAAGCATATATAATTCCTTTGGTAGTAATGGATGCCGAAGTTGCCGCCACTGACATAAGCGTATTAGGGTCTTTGCCGAGTTTTTTACCCGCTACAGCTTTAATGCCTATCTGGAAACCAATGCTGGGGTTGTAAGCAAAATTAGGCATTGGGGTAATGGCAGATTTTGCCTGCATCGGCTTAGGTTTGCTATTGGGATGAAGGATATTTCTGATAAGGTCAGCAACATCATATTGTGAATTTACTATGACAGTATCGCGTTTTAGTGAATCTGTAGTGTTGGTTGTCTGGCCAAAAGTTTTTGCATGAAAGGTGATCAGAATCACTATGATGACGTATTTAAACATTATAAGTATTTTTTCTTTAGATTGCGAATCTATATAATCAACTTTGTGTGACCGGAAATGTTTGATTAAATAAAATATAATAGACACGGATCGTCTGAAAACAAGTTACCAAACATCGTCTTTAGATAGTTTAAGGGAGTCGATCACGAATTCTGCCAGTTCATCATCCTCATCATGATGGTCAATTCGTCGCTGCAATTCAATTTCCCAGTCTTTAATTGCTGCGTATGGGGAGTGGCCACTACCTAATATACAATTCTTTTCATCCTCGCCTAAATGGCAAAAGAAAATATTTCTGTTTTTAAACACAACCGGTTGTAAAGTTCTGAGTGTTCTGTTAGTATCCGGAGCTGTAAAATCAATAGCTACAAGCTGTGACGGATCAATTTTCATTTGTTTCATGACTTGAGGGATTAATTGAGAGTGGTTTCCAACCTAAAACGAATAAGAAGAAGCTTAATGTTTAATAGTTATTTAAACAACATAATAATTACTTAGTTTTACGTCGTTCGATTTCCCGTAGAAACCTGTTTACAATTATTATTTACGATACTTAACAGGTAGAAGTAACCATAAAAACGACAGCGATGAATATCTTTGTGACCAGAATTATTCCTCAGAAAGGGTTAGATTTATTAAATGCAGCCGGTTTTGAGGTTACACAGTATACTGAAAAAAAAGAATTATCACAGGAAGAATTGATATCAGCTTGTAAAGATTCTGACGCATTGTTGAGTGTAGGTTCAAATAAAATCGATGAATACTTTCTACAACAATGCAGTCATTTGAAAGGGATTGCGCTGATGAGTGTGGGATATGATAACGTAGATGTTGAGGCTGCCACGCGCTACGGAGTGCCAGTGAGTAATACACCAGGTGTATTAAGTGGTGCAACGGCCGACGTTGCATTCCTTTTAATGCTCGCTGTATCACGCAATGCTTTTTATATGCATAATTCAATTGGAAAAGGTGATTGGGGCTTTTATGAGCCTACTTCCAACCTTGGCCAGGAATTAAATGGCAAAACATTAGGAGTACTGGGATTAGGTAGAATTGGCACTGAGTTGGCACAAAAGTGTAAAGCTGCTTATTATATGAACGTGATCTATCACAACCGTAATCCTAATGCCGAAGCAGAACAAACGCTGGCTGCGCAGTACGTGTCGTTCGAGTCTTTATTAAAGGAAAGCGACGTGCTGTCAGTTCATGTTAATCTTACAGCGGAAACCAAAGGATTATTTGATAAATCGGCGTTTAATCAAATGAAACCCTCCGCAATATTTATTAATACTGCGAGAGGGGCCATACACAATGAAAACGATTTATTGGAGGCCCTGGAAAACCATATAATCTGGGGTGCTGGACTCGATGTAACTAATCCAGAGCCTATGAACCGCAATCATCCCTTACTATCTATGCCTAATGTTTGCGTTTTGCCACATATTGGATCTGCTACGGTGGAAACCAGGGATAACATGGCGGTTATGGCCGCTAAAAATATAATTGCTGTCCTGCAGAATCAAAAAATGCCTCAGACAATTAATCCTGAAGTATATCAAAATTAAAATTCCGTTTAAAACAACTGCAGGGTGTTAATCTGGTTTTCCCCTGATATGATATTGTCTTTAAGATAGGGGTGTTGCTTGTGTCTATCGATCCACGACGTATAAGTAGAAGCTTCAATCGGTTCTTTCCATAACGCAACAGCAAATTGCATACGCAATATACTATTTTCTATCACAGGTCTGAATTTCCTTAAAAGGTGTTGTAACAGCTGCTGCGTTTTATTCTTTGGCTTTATCCTTATGACTTTGTTTAAAGGATTGATAAAGGTGGCTGTAATTTCCTTAGTAAAATAATCGGCTGCGGCACTCACTCTGTTTTGAAGGGCTGACTGATCGTTAAAGCCTGATTGTTGATGTAAAACCATTACCTGAACCTGAAATTTGTCAGACAAAGTGATAAGATTGTTAATTGCCTTATGAAGCTGACCGGTCAAGGCCACAAATTCAGGCAGCTGTGCCTTGTTAAGTTCCGGGCTTGCCTTTAAGTCTTCTAATGCTATATTGATGCGATGGAAGGAGAAATGATCAAGTATCAACTTAAGTATGTATTTTTCCTGCGCACTAAGCAAAAGCTGACCGAGTTCTTCATCCTTTGCCGGGTTCATGTAATGGATTACCGCAGGGTTAGACCTTAAGCTTTCTGTGGTAATTTTAGATTTCAAAATTAGTCCTTCCAGCGTTCTAACACGGCTTAATGCTACATAAACCTGCCCGGCAACAAAAGACTTCCATGCATCAATGATGGCGCTATCAAAGGTTAATCCCTGACTTTTATGTATGGTAACTGCCCATGCCAGTTTAATAGGGTATTGTGAAAATTCACCTACCTGCTGTTGCACAATAACATCTGCAGGATCTGTTTTGTATTCAAAAGACTGCCAGGAAGATTTTTCCAGCAGCAAGTCATCCTCATGTGGAAAGGATATATATATGTTGCCGGAGACGATAGACTTCACTCTGCCAATTTTCCCATTATAAAACTTCCGGTTCTCACCGGTGTCATTCTTGATGAACATCACCTGTGCACCTTCTTTTAATTTAAGGGTTTGCTCTGCCTGAAGCCCCAGATCTCTGAATTCGCCACTAATCTCTCCTTCAAAAATATATTCTTCACCAGGTAGTTCCGCGATCTTCTCATTATTGATGGCATTGGCTTCGGCATTATGTGAAGTGATGATAATTGGATTTAACTCGTTGGATGCACTAAATAATGGGTCGTAGCGCTCATTGAGTGTTGCAAGGCTATCTTCACTGATTTGGTTATTCCTGATGTCATTCAGAATGTTAATGAACTTAGGTTCTGTTTGACGGAACACAATAGTCAGTTCAACCTGTAACAAAGGATTTCTTCGAATAACATAAGATTCGAAGAAATAAGGTGAGGCATAAGCTTTACTTAAAAAAGTCCAGTCCTCTCTTTTGGTTACTGGCGGTAATTGGTAGAGATCACCAATCAGCAGCAACTGTACCCCTCCATAAGGCGCATTGTTTTTGCGTACTGAGCGAAGAATGCCATCAATCATGTCCATCAGGTCGCAGCGTACCATGGAAATCTCATCAATTACTAGCAGTTCCAATTCGTTGAATAGCTTTATTTTGTCTCTGCTGAAAGTTAAATTAGCGACCGTCGATTCTATGGAGAGAATCCCTGATTGCAGGTGTTCCAGACTAATATCGCCAGGGAAAAAGGAGCCGGGAGGCAATTGGAAAAATGAATTGATGGTTGTTCCCTTTGCATTCATGGCCGCAACACCGGTTGGTGCAACAGTCACAATCTTCTTACTGCTATTTTCCTTAATTCTCTTTAATAAGGTGGTTTTTCCCGTTCCTGCTTTCCCGGTAAGGAAAATATTCTGATTGGTATAATCTATAAAAGAGATGACCTTATCAAAGATGGAATGGGAGGAATGGCCGTTATTCATGCTGCAAATTTAGGCAAAAAAAAAGGCTGAACCCACCAATGAGTTCAGCCTTTTTCCCTTAGAAGTCTACTATTTTGCTTTGTAGATATTCGCTGTATTTCGATAACCACTCGCGGTGTTGAAGTACCAATCCTTACTATTTACACCTCCCGAAGTTGCCCAATCAGCAAACTTCAGATAGGCGTCTGTGATTGCAATTCTCTCAGCAGGATATTCAAAAGGGTTAATCGGCACGCTAATCGCCCACGGAAGGTTAGTTACTGTGCTGTACGTTTTCCCTGTTTTTGAATTGTCGTCTTTCGTTCCGAAAGCTTCAATATTTGCAAACTTTGTAGGTGTTTTCCCCATCAAATGCGTTTCATTACCTCTATTGGCATTCCAAATGAAAGGATTGTAAGTACCTATTCCGAAAGCGGAGAATTGTGGACCGTCAACGACGTCAAAACTTACATCATAATTTTTAACTGGAGACGTGGCCTGCCCAGGAATAGTGTTCCAGGTAGCTTGTTCATTACGGCTGCTTGTAAAAAGAATCACAACAACACTATCTTGACCGCCTTCCAGCTTTACACCAGTCGTGGTTTTGAAGTTTGCAGCACTTTTTGCAGGCAAGTTAAATTGAATACCAGCACCACTTTGGAATTCACCACCGGTTGCTAATAAAGCATAGTCTGCTTTGATATGAACAACCTGGTTGGTAGCACTCGTAACTACTAGATACTTATATCCAATTACCACGTCATTTAAGTCGTAATCGCCTTTCGAAGGCCAGTTATCCTCAAATGCGACAGTAGAGCCGCCATTTTTATAGTTTACAGAGTAGTTGTTAAAGGCCTTTGCTTTATCTTCCGGGTAATCATCCTCAGTGTCAATAATGCCATCACCATCGGTATCCACTAATACTGGTCCGGGTACAATTCCGTTTCCAACAGGGTTACAGTTGTTAATCGCTATGAAAGCATCGCAGGCTTGAATAGCGCCGCCTGTAAATTGAGATGGTTTTATTGTGCGGCTTGGATCGCAGTACTGTAATGAATTTTTAAATTTCTGGTTGCCGTTATCGTTCACATTACTTGTTGAAGAAACATCTACTTTAAATAAAGAAGTATTTCCATGACCTGTTACTGTACCATCTAAACCAATTAATGTTTTAGTGCGGAACATGGCTGCGTTGTGGAGGTTAAATGTGCCTTTTATATTACTGCTGCCATCAACCTGAATATAGCTGTGGTTAACAATATCTGCATTGTTATCAAAATCAACCAATACATTCAAAAAACAAGTATTTGTAAGTGTACCAGAGTTAACGGTCATATTTTCAACAACCATATTTCCCGCATTCGTTAAGTTACCGGATACGTTCAACTTTGACAATTTCGCCGTAAACGTACCTGTGTTATTGAAAGTAGGGCCATTATTGAAGTTAATTTCCCCTTTGTCAGATACTATCGTACCACTATTCGAAAAAGCTCCAGCAATCGTCATATTATTTGCAAGGTTTAACGTTCCTGAATTAGTGAAATTAGGGTTATTGTTTGAATTGTATACACCAGCTACGGAAAGGTTGCCGCTGTTTACTATAGTTCCTGTTGCATTGAAGTTACCTCTAACCGTTACTGTACCGCCAAGATTAGCGGTAGCAGCACTACCTTCCATAATCAGTTCATTGGTCGTTAAAGTACCTGTGTTATTGAATGTGCCCATGATTTTAGTGTTACCGCTAACGGTAATGGTACTAATGTTGGACGCAGTACCACCTTCAACCAAAAATTCATTTGCGGTCAGTGTACCTGAATTGTAGAAACTTCCAGTGTTTTTAATATTACCAACCCTGGCTACTCCAAAGTTCTTGAATGTACCAGCACCTTCCCAGTTGAAGTTGTTAAAAGTGACGTCGCCTTTTGCAGCAACAACTACACTAATGTTGCTTCTCACCTTTAATCCGGTAATGGTAATTCCTGTACCGCAAATGCGAACATGACCACTGTTTAGATTGCGAAAGTTTACCGTGATGTTGTTTCCAGTAATCACATAGGTCTCTCCGTTTAAGTCGATTTGCTGAGCCGGTGAAGTGCTAATTTCAGTTTCACCAGCTCCAATGGTACAACCTGGACTGTTTTCAACAACTACATTAGCCCTAAGTGAAGGCAGCATTATAGATTTTTTAGCCATCGAAATTGCCTGAGTAACGCTTTCTGTGCCTAAAGACAGTGAGACTTCTGTTGTTTCAACAACAGCTTTCTGTGTGTTTTTAGAACCGTCAGGCGCAGTTTTAATCAGGTAGACTTCATTAACCCCCGCCGGAATCTCCGCTTTAAATTTAAAGGCCGTAGTTACCGATGCAGCACCTTTAGCCAGTGATATTCCATCTTTTGAAGGATCGCCAAGAAATACCTCCACAATATGTAAAGCATTCTGGAAACGTGTGTCATGAATGGCTACGTTGAAATTAACGTCTCTGGCAGTTTGCCAGTTAAAACTTGCCGGAACAATCATTGTATTAATGTCACCCGTACTGGTTAGATCATCATTTGAATCTTTCTTACATGATGATAAAAAAATGCTTAGCGCAAGGGTAGAGAGTAAAAGTTTGTTTTTCATTAAGTGTATTCTTTTATAAAATTATTCTGTTATAAATTCACCTGCACGATGAAGGTGTTTTTTTTTAATTCCGGGTCATATTCATATTCAAAACTGTTGGAAGCTACTGTAATGATAAAAAAACCAAAGTGTTCCGGAAAGTGGTTGATGCTCATATCATCTTTATAATTGTCCAGAAACTTGAATCTATAGTGATCAGTTACTTCAATGTCGTGTCTGTTGTTCTCAGAGAAACTAACCTGTAATGTTTTATCTAACTCTTTAAATGGGATTTGCTCTTCACTTTCGAAAACGATTTGCAGACCTATATCAATCTTTTCAATTGTCAACATGGGGTGTTTGATGGTGAGTTGCAGCAGGGCATCCGGATCAGTTGAATGTTTAATAGAATTGGTAATTAATTCTACTAAAATTAATTTAATTCTCCGTTCTAAGTCCTGAGTTAAGGTGGTGTACAGGCCAAGTTGTTGCAATACCTGTAATATATAACTCTGGATGTCGTCGGGATGGTCCGGAATTTTAAGACCAATCTTTGTTTGTGTGCCATTATTAATCATCGGAAATTCTCTAAAGACGTTTCTAGGGTTGATCTCAACGTGAAAATCTTATCAAGTCTGGTAAGGGTAAATAAGTTTAATATATCTTCATTTAACTCCGTAAGTACTAGTTTTCCATTCAAAGGAAGCAGTTTTTTGAGTACAGCAACCAGCGCACCTAAAAAAGAGCTGTCTAAATATTCGACATTTCTGAAGGAGATAATGAGTTCACGTGCACCAATCTCTACCTCATGAAGCATAAGTTCTTTGAATTGCTCTGCTTTGGATAGGTTGGCCTCTTTGTTCTCAATAACTATTACTAAAACATTATCAATCGTTTCTTTAGTTAACTTCATTTGGTGTCCTTTTTATAATGATTATACTACAGTCATCTACTTGTGATGTATGTTTATTAAATAGATGACTAACAATTTCTTCGGTAGGGTGTCGTTTTTCTTTTAACGTATTAAGTTTATTTTTAAATAATTCCATGTTCGATTTCTTTTCCCCATCTATTTCAAAATCTATCATACCATCAGTGACCAGAAAAACTTCGTCGGTGTCCTGTATCTTAATTTCCAGATCAGAATACTTTGCGGCTTCACTGAAACCCAATAAGATCCCGTCTGATTGAAAGGCAACAATGCTGTTTTCCTGTGAATCGTATTTTAATAATGGCAGATCTCCGGCCCCGGCATAACACAAAGTTGATTTTTCGTCATCTATTAACACGATACTGATGGTTGAAAAAATGTCTGCAAGGAATTCATCTGCGTAAACCACTCGATTCAACTTTTGAAGAATGGTAGATAAGGAGAAATCTCCGTCGAATACACAAAGACGAATTGCTGATCGTACGTAACTTAAGTAACTAAATGAAAAGAACCATGCACCCCATTTTTTTCCCATGACATCACCGAGGATAACGAAAGTATAACGATCATTGATTTGAATGAAATCAATAAAATCGCCCCCAGGTTGGTCTTGGTATGATTGATTAAAATATTGGAGTTGAAAGTTTTTTAGCTGCGGGGCAGTCTTAGGTATATTTCTCAAACTTAGTTTTTCGGCGATACCTTTGAGCTCACTTAGTGAGCGCTCATAGTGCTCTCTCACCGCTAACATCAGGTTGTTTATTTTTGACAAAATGCGCATTGGAGGCACATCCTTAGCCATATAATCAATAGCTTTAAGGTCTAAACCCTGTTGAATAAAATGCTCGTCGTTAACGGAGGTTAAAAATAGAAAAGGGACATTTTTAAGCAGATTGTTTTTCAACAGGCGTTTTCTAAACTCGAAACCGTTCTTATCAGGCATTTCATAATCAGAAATAATCAAGTCCGGTATGTCATAATCATTTAATATGATTTCCGCTTCATCTACCGACAGTGCAATTCTACAGGTATACCCGTTATTTTGTAATAATTTTTCGTAAAGCTTTAACTGAAAAAGATCGTCATCAACCAGTAAAACGGTTTTATTCATACATTTTTATATTTGTGGTTGATTTAATAATTATAAAGATTCCTACAGCAATAACAATTAATGAAATTAAATCCATTAATGTAACCCCGTCATCTGCTGTGAAATAGAATACCGTAAACATCTCAAAATAGGGTGGTGCAGGCATTATAATCATTGCAAAACCTAAAGTAACGAATAAAAATCCGATTACAATTTTTATGAATTTATTAAATTTTTCTAATAAATTAATTTTAATAGTTTGTTTTGTGTCTAAAAAGTTGTTGTTAAGTAAAAATTCTATTTTATCTAATTGATCGAGTTTATCTAAATTAGACAGCGATACTTCTTTAATTTCATTAATAAGTTTATGATTGGTTAATTTTTTGTCAATCGCTTCATTAACTCGTGCTTGTAAAAGCTTTATGTTTTCAGAGTCCAGGTTACTTTGTTCAAGTAAGGTAATGAACTCACTTAATTTCTGATTTAATTCCCCATCTTTGCGATCAAGTAGAGCAAATTGTTTAAGGTTCTCAGAAATTTTACTTTTTTCACCCAAAATAATATTGTATAAAGCTTTATTACAAATCTATAATAATGCCACTAATTTCAATTATAACCGTCAATTACAACCAAGCCCAGGCAACTATAGATTTATTAACGTCTATTAAGTTATACGCAAGTCATCTCCAATTGGAAGTTATCTTGGTTGACAACGGAAGTACTGAAAACAAAGAGCTTGACTATAAAGCTGGTTGCAAAGATATTAAATATATTCGTTCAAAGAAGAATGTAGGTTTTGCCGCAGGAAATAACTTAGGTATTCAACAAGCCACAGGGAAATATCTTTTCTTCGTAAATAATGATACCGAATTCACGCCAGGGCTTGTAGAAACGTTGTTTCATACTATGGAGGCACATCCTCAAATAGGAATGCTCTCCCCAATGATTAAATATGAACAGCAGCGCAATGTAATTCAATATGCTGGTTTTACGCCCATGAATTATTATACCTGCAGAAACGAATGTATAGGGCAGTTTGAAAAAGACCACGGTCAATTTGATGGCAAAGTTGGTCCCACAGGTTACTGTCACGGTGCGGCGATGATGATATCCAGAAAAGCGTTAGAAAAAGCGGGATTGATGGCAGAAAATTTTTTCCTTTATTATGAAGAAATGGATTGGTGTGAGAAAATTAAAAAAGCTGGATTCCAGATCTGGGTAAATACAGGAGCAACGATTTACCATAAAGAGTCATTAGCTGTGGGTAAAAACAGTGGTCTAAAAGAGTATTTTATGAATAGGAACCGAATTCTTTTTATTCGCAGAAACGCAACTTTATTTCAGCGTTACATTTTTTACGGCTACTTTCTCAGTTTTGTGGCGCCCAGAAATATAGTAAAGTATATTAAAGAGAAAAACCCTGCTTACATTAAATTATTGTTACGTGCCATCCAATGGAACTTTACCAATCCTGTTGACAGTAAATACCTTGGTTATACCCTAAACTAATTATATGCTCATTACCTTTTGGATTGCTATCTTCCTTGTTTGCTATACTTTTTTCGGGTACGGAATATTATTGTACGTCCTTATAAGCATCAAACGTTTCCTGCGTTCAAAGAAAAAGCCTTTATTCGCATTTGACGATCTTCCTAGCTGCACGCTGGTTGTGGCAGCTTATAATGAGGAAGATTTTATTGAGCAAAAGATTGCTAATACGCTCGCCCTTCAATATCCTGCTGGTAAACTACAACTGTTATTTGTGACCGACGGTTCCACCGATCGCACACCTCAGCTCGTTTCACAGCATCCTGAAATAAAGTTGTTGCATACCTCGGCTCGCAGTGGTAAAATTGCTGCCGTTCACCGTGCAATCGAACAGATCACCACTGAGTTGATAGTTTTTACCGATGCCAATACCTTTTTAAATCCTGAGGCCTTATTAAACCTTTGCCGGCATTATGCAGACAACAAGGTAGGTGCCATTGCAGGTGAAAAGCGGGTAATGATTGAGGCATCAGCTGATGCAACAGCCGGTGAAGGTTTTTACTGGAAATACGAATCCAGGTTAAAGGCATGGGATGCTGAGCTCTATTCAGTAGTAGGTGCTGCCGGTGAGCTTTTCAGTATTCGGAAGGCACTTTACGAACCGGTACCTACAAACAGTATCCTGGACGATTTTATGATTTCCATGAAGATTGCTGCAAAGGGGTATATCATTGTTTATGAGCCTGATGCATACGCACAAGAAACGTCATCTGCAAACATCGCAGAAGAACTAAAACGTAAAGTACGAATCGCAGCAGGAGGAATTCAATCAGTGATCTGGCTTAAGTCGTTGCTTTGGCCTTTTAAATATCCTCTGTTGACTTTTCAATATATTAGCCACCGTGTTTTACGGTGGACAGTTACGCCATTTCTAATGATCCTGGCTTTTATATTGAATGTGTTTTTGGTGATGCAACAGGCAGGTGTAACCTATCAGGTGTTGCTAATTGCCCAAATAGCATTTTATTTATCTGCTTACCTGGGCAAGTTTTTGGAATCCAGAAAGATCAGGGTTAAAGTGTTATTTATTCCCTATTACTTTTGCGTAATGAACTACGCGGTTCTGGCTGGTTTGTTACGTTATTTCTTTGGAGAACAGTCCGTTATATGGGAAAAGGCCATCCGGAAATAGCTATTTCTTTTCCGGTGGCGTAATTGGTTTTTCTGGTGGAGTAGAAACAATCTCTCCAAATTCATTCACGTAAGCCATCATGCTTTCTAAAGATCCGTCATTTGGATTTTGCTGGCGCTCTTGTTTACGTTGTAATTTGTCTTCTTTTTTCTTTTGTCTATTTTTTTCAAGTTGCTTTTTCATGAAAGTTGCCTGAGATTTAGCCATACGTTTTGTTGTTTAAGTTAGAAAATAACGATTCTCTGTATTATTTTACTGCAATTTAAAATGCTCATTTTAAATTGGTTATTCAGTAAAGTTAAAATTCTCGATGGTAACGGAAAAACATCAGGGGAATTTGGTCCAATCAGTTGATCCTGATAGGCAATGCATTAGAGAAAAGTTGTATAATTATTCCGTTTTATGCAAATATAAGCATTAATTATGAATATTTACATACCCAAGGTCAACTTGTAGCCAGCAACTGCCTTTGCTTGCAATGCCTTTGTGGTAGCATCCCTTAATTGGCCGCTAATCACGTAAGTAAGATCTGGAGCATTTAAATAGTCCTGTAGTTGTTGTGTTGTAGCGGTTACGGTGATGTTAATGGTAGTTGCATAGGATGTGGGAATATTAGTGTTTGCCCCAAGCTGGATAGAAGGTTTACCAGAAGCCTGTAGTTGTACGCTGAGGTAACTAAAGGCAGATATGCCATTTCCATTAGTATCTGGATTGTCTAGTTTAATTACAAATTTTGTAATCTGTGCAGATCGAAGGTCGGCTATGGTAAATTGATCCGTACTTTCAGTTACGTTCTGGCTCAAATCAATGCTATTTTTCAACTCTGCAATAATAACGGTATTCTCAAGGTTGGTTAGTATGGGGATTGTAAAGCCTATTGAGTCTGTTTCGATTACAACATCTCTTTGAATATCTTCTTTCAGTGTGCATGAAAACAAGATTAACGATATTAAACCAAGGATAAGGTGTTGTTTAATTTTTACCATTTATGATTGAACTTAAGTTTGGTTTTATACCTATGGAAATAGGGACGGATTGAAAACGCCTGTCCTGAATTTTTTGAAAGCCATGCATAAAACTGCTTTCCAAAAATAGAGAAACTTTATTTAAACTATACTCTATTCCAATTCCGGTTTCCAGAATACCCATACCCACGGTTTTATTGCTTTGGGTAGCCTCCGTGTTACCGTTCTCCAGGTTAATCCTGGGTACTAAAAGGAAGCCACCGCCACCCCCTAGAAATCCATAATATGCAAAGTTACCATGGAACTTGCGATAACCAAGGGCCATGTTTAATAAATAAGTCGTTGACCGTCCACTACGAAATAATGTAGTCTGCCCGGGTTCGAGCATTTGCTGGTCGTATTTATAAGCATGCAGGTCTACTTTCGGATACAAAAATAAACCGCCATCACCCAGGCCAATATTCAAGCCTATGGTAGTAGAGAATTTAGGTTTAAAGTAGTCTGATGTTTCACCCAAAGGGAAAGTAAAACCAAAACCACTAGAGGTATATAATTTGTCTTTTCTGCCTAGGTTATCAGTCTGTGCATAACTAATGCTGAAGCAAAAAAGTTGTAACGCGAGTAGGATAAGCAAACTTGTTTTTAGTCTCATAGTTGATTAGTTTTTACTTAAAACACTCACTTTCGGTATATGTTTCAATTACAAGTCCAATCTCTTATTCAGAATAAAATTTCGCCATTTAAGGGGCAAAATTAAATTTTTTAAATTATTTAAAATTCTAATATTCAGGATGCTTATTGGTTGTATCTAATCTTAAACTTTATTTATGTATTAGATTTAGGTGCCATATGTTTTGTTTGCACAAAATTATATTTTGTTTTAATATGTATTTATTTAATTTACAGTGTATTAAAATGATTATATAAATCTATTGTTGACGTATATATGCGGCTGAGAAATCATCTCTCATTAACTTGAAGCGATCCACTACAGTTGCGATGAACTCCTCATCGAGTAACTGGAAAACCTCATTAGCCCCGCCTCCGGTGAGGTCCATTTCCGATAATTTATAGCTCTGTTCAAAGCTGCCTAATTCGAACTTTACAATGTATTTCTGGTTCATATTGAACAAAGTAATCTTGCATGATGGGTGTGGTAATTCGGCTATTACTCTCATATCTTTTTCCTTTAAATTTGTTTATTACTGATAAAGGCCATTACCTAAATTCCATATATATACATAGGATTTAAATAATGGCCTTCTGAAACTTTGACTACAGTTTAAGGCCCATTTCCTTAACCAGGAAATCAGCTTTATCAACTTTGGTGGCTACAAATAATACATAGCGAATGTCTACACCGATCGAACGGCTGTAGCTTTCATTCCATGAATAATCATTGATGGTTGCGCCATAGGCACGGTCAAAATTAACACCTATTAATTCGCCTTTGGCGTTCATAATTGGTGAACCTGAGTTACCACCAGTGGTGTCCATATTGTATAGGAAAGACACCGGAACATCGTTTAAATCTTTCTTAGCAAACGGACCGAAATCTTTGGCGGTCCATAAGGTTTTAATTGTTTCCGGATAGCCGAACTCAGGAAGCCCTTTAGCACCTTTCTCCAGAATTCCCTTTATGGTAGTATACGGTTTCATGTAAGTGGCGTCAGCAGGAGAATAACCCCTAACATAACCATATGTTAAACGTAATGTACTATTCGCATCTGGAATGAAATCTTTTTTCAAAAACTTTTCTTTGATCCTAACATAATCACCCATCAATTTATTTAACTGACCTTCACGGGCATCCTTTTCCGGTTTAATAGCCGTAATCTGTTGTTGAATGTCTCGTTCAAATAATAGCAAGCCATCGTTATAGGCGTTTAATGCTTTTGGCGATTTCAAAAGTATATTCATTACATAGTCCTGATCTTTCAGCTTTGTAATGCCAAAAGTATTTTTGATGTATTGGTCAATCACGGCCTCGGTGTTGCTACCTTTGCTGGCAACTTTTGTCACCGCATTGATTTTCTGGTAAGGTGAGAACGCCGCAGCGTCAGTCAACATCTTTTTGAAAATAGTGCGATCTACATCGACATCAAAGGAAGCATAAGTGCCAGCTAAAGCCTGTTTAACCTGCGAAATGTTCTGATCGAAAAATGATTGTTTATTTGCGGGCCTCTGGGCATTTAAAGCTTCTTTAAAGTTATTAATCGTACGCGACACAGACAATAAGCTTGTTGAACTGTAAATTTGTCCAAGCCATAAATCTCTTTGCGCATCGCCATTAATCAGCTTATACAGGTTATCGATGTCGTTCATCAACGTTCCATATTTTGCTTTTTCTTCAACGTTATTGTTAATGAACTCAGCTAATGCAGCATCTTCCTGCTTTTTTTGTCCAATTAAATCTATGCCTTTTAAGCCTTGTAATTTACCACGGTAATTTTTCATCACGTTTGCATTTCTCTTAATGCGTGTGGCTAACTTAATCTCTGTTTCTTTGCTGTTCTTTCCTGCAGCTTCCATTGTTGCATTCTGAAAGTCATACAAGTTGGAAACATATGGCAATACAAATTTTTGTTGATTTTCTATAAATCCAGCTGGGCGATGACGGAAAGTTCTTCCAGGGTAGCCTAGGATAAACACGAAGTCTTCTTCTTCAGTGCCATTTGGATTTACCTTTAAAAACTTTTTAGGGGTATAAGGAACGTTTTCTTTTGAATATTTTGCTGGTTTACCATCTTTGCCCACGTAGGCGCGCATAAATGAGAAATCTCCGGTATGACGTGGCCACACCCAGTTATCTGTTTCCCCACCAAATTCGCCAACTTGTCTGTTTGGAACATATACCAAACGAACATCAAGTATTGTTTTATAACGGAACAGTACGTAGGTTTTACCAATAAACATTTCCGACACCTCTGCTTTGATGCTCGGATCCTTTTGTTCTGCTTCAGCTGCGATATTTTTCATCGCATTGTTAATAAGTTTTAAACGCGTAGCCGGGTCTGTAACCTGTGCCACCGGGCCTAAAATAAGATCCGACACGTCTTCGTAACTCTCCGTGATGCGGCAAGTAAGGCCTTTAGCTTCAATCTCTTCGCCATACGAACGAGCCACCAAACCTTTTGTCAGGTAATCTTTCTCAGGTGTGCTCGCTTGTTGAACAGCCCCGAATGCACAATGGTGATTAGTAATAATTAAACCTTGGTTAGAAACAAACGACCCGGTGCAACCACCAACATTTACCAGGGCATCAACCAGACTGGTGCCGTTTGGATTGTAGATTTCGTTCTGGTCAATTTTTAATCCTGCTTTTTTTAAGTCGATTTTATGAATTTCACTTAGAGGGAACATGCCTTCATCAGGTGGAGTATATCCTGACTGAAGGATGCCAAATATGAGCAAAAAGGTTAATAATAAGGTTTTGTTATTCATGTGTTTGAATTTTTTGTTAATGGCTGCAAATTTAGCAATTTTTAAGTTTATGTCACTTCAATAGCTTTTTTGATTTGAAAGTATCTGTCGGGTGCTTTATAACGTTACATGCATCGCTCGTGTAAAATTTACGCTAGAATAAAAAAACAAATTGATTGCTTTAGTTAAAAAGAAAATTTGACAATACCTACGCATAAATTCAAGGTGAATACCTGATGCTTAAGTGATGAATCCGATCCATTACGGACTCACGTACGCTCAAATTGGCTTTAGATTACCCCTGAAATTAACGTTGGCTATAATTTTACGACCTAAGACTTATTAAGAATGATTTTAATTTATGATTATTATTTTTTAGTGTAGGCGGAGGTGCTGCATGCTTTGAACGTTTATGTGGAATTTAACAAAGTATAATAATATAATAATTAGCTTTGTATGACATTTAAACTTATGGCTGAAGATTTAAAAATTATAGCGACTGGTTCTAAAGAGGCTCAATACCAATCTTTATTACCTCAGATCGAGGCATTGATTACGGGTGAAACAGATTTAATAGCCAACCTAGGCAATATTTCTGCGGCATTAAAGGAGCAATTTAATTGGTTATGGGTTGGTTTTTACCTGGTAAAAGCCGACGAACTAGTATTGGGTCCTTTTCAGGGGCCTGTTGCATGTACACGAATTAAAAAAGGTCGCGGCGTTTGTGGACAGAGTTGGGGAAAAGCTGAGGTGCTCATCGTTCCAGATGTTGAGGCATTTCCAGGGCATATCGTCTGCAGTTCCGCATCGAGATCCGAAATTGTATTGCCACTCTTTAAGGCTGACCAGGTTATCGGTGTGCTGGATGTGGACAGTGAGCACTTAGATCAGTTCGACGATGTGGATGCTTTATATTTGAATAAGATTATAAATCTGATTGATGCCTAAGTTACCTCATTCCTTTTATCAGAATGAGGTTGTAACCGACCTGGCTGTGCTATTGCTCGGTAAACAATTATTTACCCGGGTTGATGGTCAGTTAACTGGCGGTACAATTGTGGAAACAGAAGCCTATGATGGTTTGATGGATAAGGCCTCGCATGCCTATGGCGGCCGTTTTACCAATAGAACCAGGGTGATGTACGAGCAGGGTGGAGTTTCCTATGTTTATTTGTGTTATGGCATACACCATCTCTTTAATGTGGTTTCAGGGGTTGAGGGTTCGCCGCAAGCGGTGTTGATACGCGGAATTGAGCCGATTGTGGGCATAGATGTGATGTTAAAGCGGCGAAACATGTCCGCTTTAAAGCCTAACGTCGGCGCAGGCCCAGGTGCATTAGCCAAATCCCTTGGCATTGATATGAAATTAAACGCCAAAGATCTTTTAGGCGATGAAATTTGGATAGAAGATAACGGCATCCAATACACCCCTGAACAGCTGATTGCTGGTCCAAGAATAGGGGTAGCGTATGCAGGTGATCATGCTTTGTTACCATGGAGGTATGCTGTTAATGGTAATAAATATGTAAGTAAACCACATATTAAATAAAACATTCCGTGACGTATGCTGTTGGATAGGACATAAATTATTCAACGCTAAAGCTTATGAAAACGGAGAAAAACATAGCATTATTGAAAGAGAAGATTGAGGACGTTCGTATCTGTATGATGACCACTTTGTCAATGACCAACGAGTTCTCCAGTCGCCCGATGGCTACTGCAAATGTAGAAGATGATGGTAGTATCTGGTTTTTTACCAACGAATACACGGTTAAAACCACAGAAATTTCCAGAGACAATATTGTATCCTTAATTTACAGCAATCCCTCAAGTCATACTTACATGTATGTTAACGGAAAAGCTGAATTGGTAGATGACCAACGTAAGAAAGAAGCGTACTTTTCGGCTATTGATAAAGCCTGGTTTCCTGAAGGATCTGCTGATCCAAGGTTAATATTGATTAAAGTTACACCTGTGGTAGCAGAATACTGGGATAGTACCTCGTCTAAAATGGTAGTGGCTTTTAATATGTTAAAAGCGATAGTTACCGGCGATCAGTTTGATGAGGGGCAACATGATAAGTTAAATTTCTAAAATTTGATAAAAATTGCCTGGCATCCTATATACGTACATCCGCTCCCAATAGGGCATCGTTTCCCGATGCTCAAATATGAGCTGATCCCTCAGCAACTACTACATGAGGGCATCATTTCTGTTTCAAACTTATTTGAGCCAGAACCCGTTGACGAAAGATGGATCTTATTAACGCACCAGCAGACCTATTGGGAATCCCTTCGTGACATTACGCTTCCAGCGAAAGAACAACGAAGTATTGGATTCCCATTAACGGCGCAATTGGTTGAGCGAGAGCAAAGGATTGCCCAGGGTACAATTGACGGCACTCGTTATGCTAGAGTAGCAGGAGTGGCTTTTAATATTGCAGGAGGCACACATCATGCTGGGAGTTTCTGGGGCGAAGGCTTTTGCCTGCTAAACGATCAGGCAATTGCTGCCAATTATTTATTAAATAATAAATTAGCCGATCGTATCTTAATTATTGATTTAGATGTGCATCAGGGTAATGGCACTGCAGAGATATTTGAGCAAAACCCCCATGTGTTTACTTTTTCCATGCACGGAGATAAAAATTTTCCCTTTAGAAAGGAGCGATCCGATCTTGATTTTCCTTTGGATGACGACCTTAGCGATGCGCCATACCTGCAGAAACTAAGTGAGATTCTCCCACATTTATTTGAACAGCAACAGCCAGATTTCGTGTTTTACCTTTCTGGTGTGGATGTTTTGGCGACGGACAAACTAGGTAAACTCGCCTTATCCAAGGAGGGTTGTAAAGAGCGCGACCGCCTGGTGCTTCAACAATGCCGTGAATCAGGGGTCCCGGTGCAAATTAGCATGGGCGGGGGCTATTCTCCACAGCTTAAAGATATCGTAGATGCGCATTGCAATACCTTCAAGTTGGCCCGGGATATTTTCGGTTAGCTGTTTTAAAAAGCTAACATTCTTTCATTAAGCAAATTGTAATTTGGTAATTTTTAGTCCGAATTAGGATAATTTTAGTGAAATTTGGCGGTCCGGACTTAACCCTATTGAATGAAAGTTGTAATTGCAGAAAAGCCCTCCGTTGCACGTGAACTGGCGAAGGTTTTTGGGGCAACGACCAAGAGAAATGGATATATAGAGGGTAAAGGTTATACGTTTACCTGGGCTTTCGGCCATCTTTTACAATTGGCACCCCCACAAGAGTATGGTTTTATTGGTTGGCGAAGGCAACATTTACCCATGTTACCAAAAAAATTCAAACTCGCCATCCGTAAAGTGAAAACAAAAGATGGTTTCGTTGATGACCCTTCTGTTAAAAAACAGCTCGACATTATCAAGCAGTTATTTGATGAGGCCACAGAAATCATTGTCGCAACCGATGCCGGGCGTGAGGGAGAACTGATTTTCAGGTATATTTATTACTTTTTGAGGTGTAAAAAGCCATTCAAGAGGCTTTGGATTTCTTCGCAGACTGATGAGGCCATTAAAGATGGATTTCGCAATTTAAAACCTGGTACAGATTACGACACTTTGTTCAATTCTGCACATTGCCGTTCTGAATCTGATTGGTTGGTGGGCATGAATGCGACACAAGCTTTAAGTATCTCTGCAGGTTCCAGGTCTGTTTTATCACTTGGAAGGGTGCAAACGCCAACACTGGCGATGATATGTTCGCGTTACCTCGAAGTAAAGAACTTTGTGCCACAACCTTTTTACCAGCTTGCTATACAAATAGATAAGGACGGTCAGCTGTTCAAGGCCATGTCGGTTAATAATTTTGAGAAAAAGGAAGAAGCAGAGGTTTTATTTGAAAAAATTGAAGATATAAAATCTGGTTTTCCATTAGGTGCGGAAATTGTTGATGTGGAGGCAAAGCCCCGAAAAGAACCCCCACCGTTATTGCACGATTTAAGTAGCTTGCAGCAGGAAGCCAATAAAAAAAAGGGATTTACGGCTGATCAAACATTAGGGTTGTTACAGAACCTTTATGAAAACAAATTGGTATCTTATCCCAGAACGGGTAGTCGCTATATTGGCGACGACGTTTTCGCAAGTATTCCTGGTTTAATAGAGAAAGCCCAGTCGCACGCAGTGTTCGGCAAACAAGCAGAATACTTGTTAACGGTACCATTAAACAAAAGAAGTGTAAATGCTAAAAAGGTGACTGACCACCATGCGATCTTACCAACTGGTGAACCTGTACATGGATTAAGCGATGATAAACAAGCTATTTATGACATGGTAGTTGGACGGATGCTTGAAGCCTTTCATCAGGAATGCGTAAAGGAAATTACGAAAATTACCATATCAAGCGGATCCATTTTTGTTGCCAACGGTACTGTTATTCGGTCTCCAGGTTGGCGGTCTGTATTAAATGACAAGGACGACGACAAAAAGGAAGAAGACAACCCATCACTTCCAAAAGTGAAGGCTGGTGAGCATTTACCTTTGCCAGAGAAAGCATTGCTGGAAAAACTAACAAAGCCCAAAGCGATGTATAACGAAGCGTCGCTGTTAAAGGCACTGGAAACTTCTGGTAAAGAAATAGAAGATGAGGAGTTGCGTTATGCGATGAAAGATACTGGTTTAGGTACGCCTGCTACACGTGCATCTATTATTGAGACTTTGATTACGCGTGAGTACATTACCCGGGAGAAAAGGAATCTAATTCCAACACAGAAAGGCCTTGCCGTTTATGATGTAGTAAAAGACCAGAAAATTGCGCAGGCAGAACTGACTGGGCAATGGGAAAAAAGGCTGGAAGAAATTAGATCAGGGGCATCGGTAATGGATTTTAAAACGGAAATTTCCGATTATACCAGGACGATCACCAATGAGTTGCTGGTAGCCGGAACCGGATTACTTCATAAAATGGAAAATAAAACTAATTAAGAAGTTGATCATTATATCGTTGTGGTATTGTTTTTGCACAAATCTGTTTTTTCAATCCATCACAGGTTACCATTCCACACACAATGAATAAACAAAAGAGAGTAATGATCGCAGATGATGATCCGGGGATATTAGATGCCGTTGAAGCTATGTTAGAATTCGGTGGTTACCAGGTGAGTTCTACTCCCAATGGCGCTACATTATTAGATATTACAGATGATTTTCCTGATTTACTTTTGTTGGATATCTGGATGCCTGGAACGGATGGACGTGATGTCTGCAAGCAACTGAAAGCACAGGAAAGTAGTCGAAAAATGCCTATCATTATGATTTCCGCGAGCACGGAGCTGGAACGGTCTGCCAAAGAAGCCGGTGCAGATGATTTTTTGGAAAAGCCCTTTGATATGGATGAGCTTCTTCAGAAAATTGAATTTTACCTGAATAAAAACGAAAGTAATTAACCGCACATACAACTAAATACTATGAAAACAGACCCTGTAGAGATATTTCAAACGATTAGAGCCGCCTTACAACCTTATGCCGTATTAGGATTTACTAACCGGACTAATAGCGAAGCGCTATATGATTTATGGACTGAGAAACATATAACGATTGACGGTGAAAAACGCACGGAAACTTTCTTCGGCAGTGTAAGTGTTACACCCGAACATGTGCTGGTAAAGACGGGTTTTGAACATAAAGGGATTAATGGTCAGCACGATATCCAAGTAAATAAATTGGATGAGCTTTTAATGAACCAGATTGAAGAAATATTTGCTATAGGCTATAAAACATTTATAGAGAATGAATGGGTCTAAATGAAGACTGGACTAAAGATGTTGAAAACACTTTAAGGCAAGAAAACTTATTAGTGGGGCAAATAGAGCAAGGTGATTTTAAAATGCTGTGTTTGGAAAACGCCAATATTATCATTAATCTAATGCCTTTTCGCACTAAACTATCACCTCAATCTTTAATAAACCTGCAGGTGGAGTATCAATCTAACAACAAAAACCTCTTACACTTGTGGCAGGATGTGTGGCTTACCCGCAAGCAGCAAGTGTTGGACAGGTTAAAATCACTAGTAGGTCTTAATCAACGTATCCACGGGAGAAGCACCCTTACAAAGCGAATTTCTAAGAATGTTGCTGAAACTTTCCTTGAATCCTACCATTTGCAGGGGAGTGCCGGTGGCCGTTATCATTTTGGTCTATATCAGAAAATGGATCTGGTTGCAGTGGCTTCATTTAGCAATAAAAGAACTATGAAAAACAGGGCAGGAGTTCATACTTCGGCGGAGTTAGTCAGATTTGCCACAAAAGGCGGATATACAATTATCGGTGGGCTATCGAAGTTAATCAAATACTATGTAGATCTGGTCAGTCCAAATGACCTGATGAGTTATGCAGACCGGGATTGGTCGCAGGGTAAAGCTTACACGGCAGCAGGATTTCAGTTGATTGAAGTAACGCCGCCAGTGAGGTTCTATCTCGATCCAGTGCATTTTCAACGTTATTCTGTCAAGCAGTTCGAAAGTGTGAACGTCAGTGCCGGAGGATTCTATTTTGAAATATTTAATACGGGTAACTTAAAATACGTGCTCGACCTACCATGAAACCATCACTAATTATTATATTAGGAGCAACGGCAACAGGCAAAACGAAGTTGGCTGTATCTATTGCCCATGCGTTACAAGGCGAAATTATCAGTGCCGACAGCAGGCAGGTGTTCAAGGGGATGGACATTGGAACAGGTAAAGACCTTGCTGAATACCATATAGACGGTATCAACATTCCTTATCACTTAATTGACCACCTTGAGGCAGGTAGCCGTTACCAGGTTGATGCCTTTAAAGAAGATTTTTATAAAGCCTATACAGATATCGTTTCCAGAGCTAAATTACCAATTCTTTGCGGGGGTACTGGCATGTATATCCATAGTATATTACAAAACCATAAGTATACATCGGTTCCTGTAAATTCTTCTCTAAGAGAAGTGCTTTTGCCAAAAAGCAAAGAACAGTTAGAGGAACAACTAATTTCGTACCCCTTAGCGACAAGGGAACATGCAGATTTTTCTACCATTAAACGTCTGATCAGGGGTATAGAAATCGCCGAGTACCTAACGCATAACACCCTGATCGCTATAGAACGACCTTCCTTGGTACCCCACGTGATTGGCCTTACCTCTTCGGTAGAAACCCGGAGGCAACGAATATTTGAAAGGTTGCAATTTAGGTTGCAGCATGGATTAATCAAGGAGGTTGAACAACTGTTAAGCAATGGTGTAAGTGCGGAAATGTTGGTTTTCTATGGATTGGAGTATAAGTATGTGGTATCCTATTTAAACAATGAGATCAATTTAGATCAGCTGCAGGAATTGCTGTTTATTGCTATATGCCAGTATGGAAAAAGGCAAATGACGTTTTTTAGAAAAATGGAAAAAGACGGCGTGAAGATCCATTGGTATGACGTGGAAGAGGAGTTTACCCCCAATCTAATGTCAGATCTGGAAATTAGGATGCATCCTAATAAATATTAAACGAAATAATAGCGTGGCATGCATTTTGTTTAAGCCATACTGCCAAGTCAAATCTGGCATTTATAAACAAATAACATCGAATATGAAAAGAACTACAAAATTATTAGCCTCTGCAGTAGCTGCAGTAGCTTTATTTTTTACAACTAATGCAAATGCGCAAGGCCCAAAATTAGGAATAGGGATTAATGCCGGTGTTCCAACAACAGATCAATATAATTTTACTTTAGGTGCTGATGCTCGTTTACAATTTGACGTTTCAAAACAATTGTCAATTCCTGTTACCGCTGGGTATACCCATTTCTTTTCAAAAGACGCAATTGATGCGGGTACATTAGAGAAACAAAACTATTCTTATATTCCTGTTAAAGCGGGTGTTAAGGTTTTCTTTGACGAATCAGGATCTGGCCTTTATGGTTTAGCAGAAATAGGTGCTGCCTTTGGTGTAAGCGATCATGCTAAAACTGGATTCTTGTATTCTCCCGCAATTGGATACGCATGGAGTAGTGGTTTAGACCTTGGTGTTAAATACGAAGGTATTTCTAGTGCGAGAGAACAGACATTTGGCTATGATAAAAATGTAGGTCATGTAGCGTTACGTTTAGCTTACGGATTTAAATTGTAATCATTAACTCACAAAATTATGAGGCCCCTGATTTTTTCAGGGGCTTTTTTTTTATTCAAATTTAAAATGCTATTTTGAGCAAAAAACAATACATATGAATAAATATATAGGTGTAGTTCTACTATTTGCCTTGTTTTCTTGTAATAGTGCTACAGAGAACGGAGATCAAACTCAGGATAGTACAGCCGTAAATGTGGATAGCAATTCCACAAATATAGCGCTGAAAGATACAAAGGTTCAGGAGATCTATAACAATTACATCATTTTAAAAGACGCACTGGTGGCCTCTAACTTTGAGAAAGCAGGTCCTGCAGCTAATGACTTGTCTAACAAACTTGCAGTTTATGAAGGTTGTGAAAACACTGCACTAATTTCTCAGAAAATTGGAGCAGCAAAAAACATTGCTGACCAGAGAAAAGATTTCACAAATCTTAACGCTGATCTCATTGCTTTATTTAAGCATGCTGATTTAAATGCCGGTACCATTTATGTTCAACGTTGTCCCATGGCTAACAATGGTGACGGTGGAGAATGGTTGGCATCTGAAAAACAAATCCAAAACCCTTATTACGGCGACGAAATGATGGATTGTGGTGCAGTTTTAGAAGAAATTCACGCTAAATAATCAACCTCAATAAATATAGATTAGTTACTTTTGTTATTATAAAATATTAGATATGTCAGAAATTGCAGAGATTAAGATTGACGGAAAAGTTTACGAATTCCCGGTAATAACGGGAACGGAAGGCGAAAAGTCAATAGATATTTCAAAACTAAGAGAACAAACAGGTTATATTACGCTAGACTTGGGCTATAAAAATACAGGCTCTACGAAAAGCGCTATAACATTTTTAGATGGTGAAAAAGGGGTATTAAAATACCGTGGTTACTCGATCGAAGAACTTGCCGAAAAATCATCCTTTCTTGAAGTAGCTTATCTGCTTATTTATGGTGATCTTCCTAAAAAAACAGAACTGGATAATTTTCAATCTCAAATCAGCCGCCATACGCTGATCCATGAGGACATGAAAAAGTTTTTAGATGGCTATCCTTCTAAGTCACACCCAATGGCACAACTTGCCTCTTTGGTGTGTTCACTTTCAACATTCTATCCGGAGTCCCTTGTTGCTAATTCAGAGCCTGAGACCATGAATCAAACCATGATCAAGCTTTTAGCAAAATTCCCGACCATCGTGTCATTTATCTACAAAAAATCTTTAGGTCACCCACTGATTTATCCTAAAAACAAGTATGATTATGTTACCAATTTCATTAATATGATTTTTGGTCAACGCACAGAAGAGATAGAAATTGATCCTGTAGTGGTTAATGCAATGAATACCTTGTTAATTCTTCATGCTGATCATGAACAAAACTGTTCAGCTTCGACGGTGAGGATGGTAGGATCTTCTGATTGTAACCTTTACGCATCAGTTTCTGCTGGTATCTCAGCTTTATGGGGCCCATTACATGGTGGTGCTAACCAGGCGGTAATTGAGATGCTTGAAAACATTAAAGCCGACGGTGGAGATACTGAAAAATGGATCAACAAAGCAAAAGATAAAAATGATCCTTTCCGTATGATGGGCTTTGGCCATAGGGTTTACAAAAACTTCGATCCACGGGCAAAGATTATTAAGAAAGCCTGCGATGATATTCTGGAGAAATTAGGTATTAACGACCCGGTGTTAGAAATTGCCAAGAAACTTGAGGAAGCGGCATTAAATGATTCTTATTTTGTAGAACGTAAACTTTACCCTAACGTTGATTTCTATTCTGGAATCATCTACAGGGCATTAGGTTTTCCAACTGATATGTTTACTGTGTTATTCGCTTTAGGACGTTTACCAGGATGGATTGCACAATGGAAAGAGATGCATGAGAATAAAGAACCTATTGGTCGCCCGCGTCAAGTATATGTAGGCCATACGAATAGAGAATTTGTAAGCATTGAGAACAGGTAATAAATAATAAAATACCTGGTAACAAAAAGTCCTGTCTTCATCTCGAAGACAGGACTTTTTGTGTAAATAAGTGGGTGTTTAGCTATTCATTGCCTTTATAGCCGACTCTTCGGCACGGTTGTGTTTGTACTTAAACACAAATGGGAAGATGATGGCCAGTACTAAGGTGTATCCTGCAAAAGTAAGCCAGATATTCGTCCAGTCCTTACTTTGATCAGCGTTGGTGAAAAACTCTGTGATGATAATGCCACTGGCAAAGCTACCGAAAAGTGCACCAAAGCCGTTTACCATCATCATAAACAATCCCTGTGCACTTCCGCGCATTTTGGCATCTACCTGCGTTTCAACAAACAAGGAACCAGAGATGTTAAAGAAATCGAAGGCCATGCCGTAAATTATGCATGACAATACAATCATCCATAAACCACCGGCAGGGTCTCCAAAAGCAAAAAGTCCAAATCGTAATACCCAGGCAAGCATGCTGAACAGCATTACATATTTAATTCCGAATTTTTTTAGAAACAATGGAATGGCCAATATGAATAATGTTTCAGAGATCTGTGAGATTGACATGATTATGGCCGGATATTTAACGGCCAATAAATCAGCATACGCGGGTACATTTTTGAAATCATGCAAGAAGGTATCTCCATAAGCATTGGTAAGCTGTAAAGCTGCTCCCAACAACATAGAGAATAAAAAGAATACTGCAAATTTAGTTTGTTTTAACAGGGTAAATGCCCTTAAGCCTAGAGCATCGACAAAAGACTTTGCTTTGACCTGGTTGGCTAAAGGAGGACACTTAGGGAGTGTGAAAGCATATATACCCAGAATTAATGAAACTGCCGATGCAATATAAAACTGATTAGAGCTGGCTTCATTTCCAGTTAAACTTACTGTCCATAATGCGGCAATAAAGCCAATGGTACCCCAGATTCGAATGGGGGGGTAATCCTTTACTACGTCCTTATTGTCGTTTTTTAAAGCCGAATAAGCGACTGTAATAGACAAAGATAGGGTAGGCATGTAAAAGATCATGTTAAGTAAGATAACCCAGAAAAAAGTTCCTGGATCTTTTACCATAGGCAAACTAAATAACACCATTGCTCCACAGATGTGCAGAACTCCAAGTAGCTTTTCTGCATTAATGAAACGATCAGAAATTATTCCGATAATGGCGGGCATAAAAATGGACGAAATACCCATGGTAGAAAAAATAACACCGAACTCAGTGCCAGACCATTGTTTATTTTGAAACCAATAAACTCCGATCGTCAGAAGCCATGAACCCCATATAAAAAATTGCAAAAAATTCATTAGCGTTAAGCGAATCTTAACATTCATAATAGATGTGTGAGGTAAGAGTGGGAGATAGGACTAAATGGATGTTAAGATGAATTTCTTTTATTAAGTTCATCCCTTAAGCGGGCTGCTTTTTCGTAAGCTTCTTCTGCAATGGCTTCCTGCAATTTCTTTTGCAGCTCTTCTACAGATAGAGATTTATAATTATTTCCGGGGATGGAAGTAGAAATATCCTCTGAACCTTTTTCTTTAGTCATGCTATCCATGTTTTCAAGGAAAAGAAGGTCATTACCTTCGATAACTATACCTGCAGAGGAAATAATAAATTCGTAGGTGTATACGGCCGCTTTGAAACGTACGGCCAAGGCAATCGCGTCTGATGTTCTGGCATCTATTTCACGAACGTTAACGCCGTCAGTGCATATTAATTTGGCAAAAAATACGCCGTCAACCAAATTGTAGATTAAAACTTCCTCAATTTGAATGTGATAGGCCTGGGCAAATGACTTGAATAAGTCGTGGGTGAGTGGCCTGCTTGGTGTCATCTTCTCTAATTCGATGGCAATTGCCTGCGCTTCAAACGCACCTATAATAATAGGAAGTCGTCTTCTTCCATTTACTTCTCCCAGTACCAGTGCATAAGCGCCTGATTGGGTCTGGCTATAGGATAAACCAACAATATCGAGTTTTACTTTTTTCATATTAAAGAATATCTGGCAGGCCGTAACCTACCAGGTATTTTATCCTTTATGTACTTTTAACGCTTCTATTAATTGAGGCACTACTTCGAAGGCATCACCAACGATTCCATAATCAGCAACCTTAAAGAAAGGTGCTTCTGGGTCTTTGTTGATGACAACGATTACCTTAGACGAGCTGATCCCAGCCAGGTGTTGTATGGCACCGGAGATACCAACAGCAATATATAAATTCGGACTGATCGATATGCCGGTCTGTCCTACGTGTTCCGAGTGTGGTCTCCAATCGGCATCTGAAACTGGCTTAGAGCATGCCGTAGCCGCGCCTAGCAACTCAGCAAGTTCTTCAATCATTCCCCAGTTTTCAGGACCTTTTAATCCTCTTCCCGCTGAAACAACAATTTCTGCATCAGGTAAAGAAACCTTGTCAGTTGCCCTTACAATTTCTTTAACAATAGCACTGAAGTCATTTGCTTTAACTTCTGGAGCAAATGTTTCAATTGTTACATCTTCATTCACTTCCTTAACACCGAAAGCATTTGGCATTAAAGCAATTACTTTCTTTGCAGAGGTTAATTCTGTTACAGCAAAAGCCTTACCAGAGAATGCAGTTTTTCTTATTAAAAACTTTCCGCCGTCTGTCTCAGGTAGTGCTACTGCACCATCAACTAAACCTGCCTTAAGTTTAACTGCAATCCTTGGGGCTAGCCCTCTTCCAGAAAAAGAGTTTGATAGTACAAGAATATCAGCGCCCTCTTTATTGACCGCTTCAGCAATAACGGAGGCATATGCTTGATTTACAAAGTTTTTTAACTGCTCGTTATTGACATTCAGAATTTTAGAGGCTCCATATTTACCTAATTCTTTAAGTTCATTTTCTTCGATATTACCGATTGTAATCGCCGTTAAGTTAGTTCCCTGTGCAGTTGCTAGTGCTTTTGCATAAGAAACGGCTTCAAAACCAGATTTCTTAAACTTGCCTTCAACTTGTTCTATATATACTAATACTGACATATTATATTTTTATATTTTGTGGTACAAGATTAATCCTTAGATCACTTTTGCTTCGGAGTGTAATAAATCAATTAATTTCGTTGCTTCTTCCGAAGGTACCAATTTAACTGTTCCTCTTGGGGCTGGGGTATCATATTTCACTATTTTGGCTACTTCCTCAATGGCAACTGGTTCTACAACTACCAAAGGTTTGGTTCTGGCCGACATAATTCCCCTCATGTTAGGAATTTTAGCTTCTGCAACACCTTCGGCGCAGCTTGCAATAAATTTACCGGTAACCGATATTACTTCTTTACCACCTTCAATCTCACGTTCTAAGGTTGCGGAAGAGCCGTCGTAATCTAGTTTTTTAATGATAGAAATAGAAGGGATATCTAAAAATTCACCAATCATAGCTGGCACCTGGGCACCATTATAATCAATTGATTCCCGACCACATAGGATCATGTCGAATTCATTAGCTTTTACATATTCAGCGATTTGAAAAGCAGTAAAATAAGCATCACGAGGGGCTGCATTTATTCTTACCGCATTATCTGCTCCGATGGCTAAAGCTTTCCTAATTGTTGGTTCGGTGCTGCTTTCACCTACATTTAACACTGTAACGGTTCCTTTTCCACCTTCACAAAGTTCAATAGCTTTCGATAAGGCAATTTCATCATAAGGGTTTACAATAAATTGTACACCTGATGTATTGAATTGTGTATTATCGTTAGTAAAAGTTATTTTTGTCGTTGTGTCGGGCACATTACTGATACAAACTAATATTTTCATAAAAATTGTCTTTTTGCAAATCTAATTAAAAAAGCAGGGATTTAAAATGCAAAGTACCCGATTAATCACCTTATTGGAATTTTTAAAGAGTGATCCTAAGGATCCTTTTGTTGTTTATGCCTTGGCTACAGAATATAACAGTCTTCAGGACTCAGAGAAGGCGTTTTATTATTATAATATCCTTGTCAACGAACATCCCGATTATGTTGGAACTTATTACCATTTAGGTAAGTTATATGAGAAGACCGGCGATTTATCAAAAGCAGTAGTTGTTTACCAGAAAGGTATGGAAGTAGCCAGAAAGATAAGAGATAACCACGCACTTTCCGAATTGCAAGGTGCTTATAATTCGGCTATGGGTTTAGATTACGAAGACGACTAAGTCATTAGACCTTGAAGAATAGACAGTTTTTATTTTTAAGAAGTGTATTCCTTTTTACATTTACAGCTTTCGGTGGTGCTCAGGCGCATATGGCACTTTTACTTAAATACTTTGTAAAAAGCACCCCATTCATATCCGAGGAAGATTTGCTGGAGTTGAATGCACTTGCTCAAATTTTGCCTGGACCTGCGTCAACACAAACACTTGTGGGTATTGCATATAAGGTAGGCGGGTTGAAGTTGAGCTTAATCACATTTTTAATTTGGATTATTCCATCAGCTGCTGTAATGACATTTGTGGCCATCAATTTTTCAAGACTTGATCATAAGTCTGGTTTTACTAATATTCTACAGTATATTAATCCTGTTGCATTAGGTATTGTTGCATTTGCAGCCTATCAGTTATCAAAAAGGGTATTGGTAAACCAATTAGCCATTATGTTAGCCGTGGCTTCAGTTGTTGCTACGCTGGTACTTCAGAATGCATACGTTTTTCCATTGGCTATTTTAATTGGTGGTATTGTGTCCTCTGCCATTGGCAGTCCGAAGGAAGAGACTGAACTCAGGGTTCGGCTGTTTTCTAATGTTAACCCTAAAAAGTTGTCTTATTTAATCGGTGGACTCCTTTTTTTGGCATTATTAGGTGCGATAATTAATACTACTTCACCATTCAGCTTACCCATTAGGTTATTTGAGAATTTCTACCGGAATGGAATCTTTATTTTTGGTGGCGGACAAGTGCTGGTTCCCCTGATGTTTACAGAGTTTGTTCAAATGAAACAATACTTGATGGCATCTGACTTTTTATCGGGATTTGCATTACAGCAGGCACTTCCGGGGCCCACTTTTTCCTTCACCAGCTACGTAGGTTCATTAAGTATGAAAAATTTCGGGTACGGTGTATTCGGGCAAATTGCCGGTGGAATTATTGCCGTGGTAGGCATTAATTTACCGGGCCTTATTCTGGTGTTATTTATTGTGCCTTTTTGGGACGATTTAAAGAAGATAACCCGCATAAAGCATTCGTTAGCAGGTATTAATGCGGTTAGTGTTGGGTTTATCGTAGCGGCGTTTATGCTGTTGCTTAAGCCAATTACCCTGGACTTTTTATCGATTACAATTATGACGATAACCTTTTTAATCTTGAACTTTACTAGAGTTAGTCCTCCTTTATTGGTTATCGCCGTAATGTTGCTCGGATTTTTTTTATAACTATTATCTTAATTAAAAAGGTGCATCCTCATCATGCATATCGTCCATTCTTGATGGTTTGATAATAACATTTCCTGCAGGGCGATCAAACTCAGGAGAAGGAAGCATACCTGCTCCTGGACTATCGATGGAAAATGAATTTTGTGGCATAAAGTTTTCCTCTAAATCGGCGAATTTCACGTATTTACCAATGAATCGTAGTGGAACAATTCCAGTTTCACCGTTACGGTGTTTTGCAATGATTACTTCACCAATACCGGCTTGTGAACGACCTTGTTCATCTTCAGTTATTCCATAATATTCCGGACGATATAAGAATAATACCATATCCGCATCCTGCTCTATGGAACCGGATTCCCTTAAATCTGATAATAAAGGACGTTTTCCGTTTTGTCCCGGTCTGTTTTCCACTGCACGACTCAATTGCGACAGGGCGAGTACTGGTACATTCAGTTCTTTAGCTACGGACTTCAATGCCCGGGAAATACTACCAATTTCTTGTTCACGGTTACCACCGCCACCTTCGCCTTTACCATGCATTAATTGCAGGTAATCGATAATGACCATCTGGATGTCGTATTGGGATTTAAGTCTTCTGCATTTTGCACGGAATTCAAAGATGTTTAAAGCAGGAGTGTCGTCAATTAATAAAGGTGCTTCAGTTAAGCGACCAATTTTACTGTGTAATTGTTGCCATTCCCATTCGGCCAGGTTTCCTTTCCTGATTTTCTCCTGTTCAATTTCTGTTTCTCCGGATATCAAACGATTTACCAACTGCACAGAAGACATCTCAAGGGAGAATACGACCACCGGCTTTTGAAAATCAACAGCAGCGTTTCTAGCACAGGTTAGTACGAAGGCCGTTTTTCCCATCGCCGGACGAGCAGCAATAATCACCAAATCTGATTTTTGCCATCCACCCGTGATACGGTCAAGGTCCGTGAACCCTGAAGGCACTCCCGTTAAACCATCAGTTTTAGTTCTTAGTTCTTCTAAAGTGGCTAATGACTGTTTGATGATTTCATCCATTTTCTGCGTATCACGACGCAGGTTATTTTGAGCAATATCAAACAGGTTTTTCTCTGCATGATCTAACAGGTCAAAAATGTCGGTGGTGTCTTCATAGGCATTTTGGATAATCTCTGAAGAAATTCTAATGAGTTCTCGTTGAATATATTTCTGTGAAATGATACGGGCGTGGTACTCAATATTGGCTGCAGAGGCAACACGGTTGGTGAGGTTTGTGATATAGTATGCACCACCAACCATTTCCAGGGTACCCAGGTTACGCAGCTCTGTAGTAACAGTTAAGATATCTACCGGTTTTGATTTTTGAAACAACAGGTGTATGGCTTCAAAGATTTTTTTATGTGACTCCTGATAGAATACTTCAGGTTTTAAAATATCGATTACAGTAGAAAGTGCATCCTTTTCGAGCATTAAAGCTCCTAAAACTGCTTCCTCCAAATCAATAGCTTGTGGGGGGATTCTGCCCATTCCACCTGCTGTATTGTTTAACCTGGTCTTCCTGGCTGTATAGTTTGATTTTTCTTGACCCTGTGTATCGATACTCATTCAGCAAAATTAGTCAAAATTATATGGCCATCTATAATAGTTTATGAACATTATTTGCTAACCGTATGCTGATAAATATTTATGCCGAAAATCTTTTTATTTGCGCTATTTTTGCGCATTAATATATACGTATGGAAAACTTTAAACGGTCTGGAAGACCTAAAGAAAATAATGAGTTTGTATTTGGTATTCGCGCTGTAATTGAGGCCATTAAAGCTGGCAAGGAGATTGAAAGCATCTATATCCAAAGAGGATTATCGGGTGACTTGATTTCTGAATTAAAACCTTTAATGAGAGAAGTTGAAGCACCTATCCATACGGTTCCGGTTGAAAAACTAAATAGAATGACACAGAAAAATCACCAGGGCGTGATTGCTGTTATTTCTTCTATTACCTTTCAAAAAATTGAAGACATTATCCCATTTATATACGAAAAGGGGGAAACCCCGCTGGTTCTGATTCTCGATGGTATTACTGACGTAAGAAATATGGGGGCTATTGCGAGAACAGCAGAATGTGCAGGTGTTCATGCGATTTTAGTGCCTACAAAAAACTCGGCACAGATTAATGCTGATGCCATCAAGACTTCGGCGGGGGCACTGTTTAATATTCCGGTGTGCCGGCATGCCAATTTACATAAAGTGGCGTTGTATTTACAGGAATGTGGTTTACAGATTGTTGCCTGTACCGAAAAAACTAATGATTTGATTTATAACCCAGATTACACAGCTCCTACAGCAATTGTAATGGGGGCAGAAGATGAAGGTGTGTCTAACGAAATTATGCGAATGGCCAACCACCTGGCTAAGATTCCTATGTTTGGTGAAATAGGCTCTTTAAACGTATCGGTGTCTACAGGCATTATTTTGTATGAAGCGATTAGACAACGGACGACTTAACTGTTCAACATAAAATCAATTAAAAAAAACCGCTTTATCAAATGAAGCGGTTTTTTTTTAATTCAGTAAGTTAATGATTGTTCGAGTATTATGATGATGCCCTTGTAAATAACCATTAAATATATTTTGAACCGTGTTTAGCCTTTACATCAGCAACTACCAGTTTAACATGTTGTTCTTCACTTCTTGGGCAAATCATTAAAATATTATTTGACTCAACTACAATGTAATCGTGTAGGCCTTGGAGAACTACCAGTTTGCCATCAGGTACATTTACCATGCAGTTTGATGAATTGAACATCATCACTTTGTCTATCGGAATAACAGCATTACCTACATAGTCCTTTTCGGCCATCTCGTAAATAGACGCCCATGTACCTAAATCTGACCATCCAAATTCAGAAGGTAAAACATATACATTATCGGCCTTTTCCATGATACCAAAATCAATGGAAATGTTAGTGCATTGCTGGTAGGCATTGCTGATAAATCCTGCTTCAGCATCTGTATTGTAAAACGGTTCACCAGCGTGAAATATTTCATACATATCAGGCAAGTGCTTCTCGAAAGCTTTATTAATCGCTTTAGCAGACCAAATAAAGATCCCGGCATTCCACAAGAAGTCACCACTTTGAATAAATGATGTGGCAAGCTCAAGGTTGGGTTTCTCAGTAAAAAGTCTCACTTTATGAATACCTTCATCTGAGGCTAAAGTTTCATCCTCATATTGAATATAACCATAACCAGTATCTGGTCGACTTGGTTTGATACCCAGGGTTACCAAACAATCGTTTGTTGCAGCCGCGGCTAAAGCTCGATTAATGGCTTCGATAAATTTATCCTGCTGAGCGATAGTATGGTCTGATGGTGCTACCACAATGGTGGCTTCTGGATTCAGTTGAGCAATTTTCATTGCACCATAGGCAACACATGGCGCTGTATTACGCATTATTGGCTCTGCAAGAATCTGATTATCTTTGATTGCAGGTAATTGTTCTTTTATAATGCCTGTATAAGTTTCGTTAGTGACGATAAAAATATTCTCAGGTGGACATATATTTAAAAAGCGATTATAGGTGCTTTGTATTAATGTCTGTCCCGTGCCAAAAAAGTCTATAAACTGTTTAGGAAATTCTGTTCTGCTAACTGGCCAGAAGCGGCTTCCGATGCCGCCTGCCATGATTAACGCGTAGTTATTTTTATTCATCATTATATGGAGCGCTTTAGATAATACCTTCTTGAAGAAGGTCGTGTAAATGGATGATGCCGAAGTATTTGTCACCCTTTGTAACTAACAATTGGGTTATATTATTTTGTTTGATAATTTCCAACGCATTGATGGCCAATTCCGACTCATCAATCTTTTTAGGGTGTTTGTTCATAATATCCTTCGCCTTGATTTCAGCTAAATTAGTATGTTTTTCCAACATTCTCCTAATGTCACCATCAGTTATTACTCCTAATATAGTATCGTTTTCTATAACAACAACTACACCTAACCGATTTTGGCTAATTTCTATAATAACATCTTTAATCGGTGCCTGAGCAGAAATGGCGGGTTTTTCATTTCTAACGGCTAAATCTGAAGCTTTTAGGTATAATTTTTTGCCAAGTGAGCCACCAGGGTGAAATTTAGCAAAATCATCTTTATTAAAATTTCGTGCATGGAGTAGCGCTATCGCTAGTGCATCGCCCATGGCCAACTGAGCACTGGTACTCGTGGTCGGTGCGAGGTTATGAGGACAAGCTTCTTTTTCGACAGCGGTATTTAAAATTAAATCTGAACGGTGAGCCAGGGTGGAATCCAATTGACCAACCATTCCAATCAAGGTGTTACCTGCCAGTTTAAGAAGAGGAGCGAGTACCTTAATTTCCGGGGTGTTGCCACTCTTGGAAATGCAGATCACAATGTCGTTTTTTTGTATCATGCCCAAGTCGCCATGTACAGCATCAGCAGCATGCATAAACACAGCTGGAGTACCTGTAGAGTTGAATGTAGCTACTATCTTTTGTGCAATTATGGCACTTTTCCCTATCCCTGTAACCACAACCCGACCATCTGTTGCAACGATCAGGTTTACAGCGCTTACAAAATCAGCATTAATGCTTTTTATTAAGCCAAAAATTGCTTGAGATTCTAACTGTAACGTGTTGATTCCCGCCTCTATAATTGATTCTTTACTTTTCAAACAGAATTATTTAGTATCTTGATGCTTTAATTAAGGCAAAATTATGTTATTTTGAGTAAAAAATAGCACGGAATATTTTATACACGAATGGATGTGAAAAAGTCGTTGTTCGACAACTTACAAAACTTCTTTGGTTTTGACAATTTTAAAGGTGATCAGGAGGCTATCATCACCAACGTTCTTGAAAGAAAGAATACTTTTGTAATAATGCCAACGGGGGGTGGGAAGTCTATTTGTTACCAATTACCAGCATTAATGAGCGAGGGCACCGCTATTGTGATTTCCCCACTAATAGCTTTAATGAAAAATCAGGTAGATCAATTGAGGGCCTTTGGAGGGAGTGACAGTATTGCTCACTTTCTTAATTCTTCTCTTAATAAAACTGATATAGCACAAGTAAAAAGTGATCTGTTAAGCGGACAAACCAAGCTTTTATATGTAGCACCAGAATCTCTATCCAAGCAGGATAATATTGATTTTTTTAGGTTAATCAAAATATCTTTTGTTGCCGTAGATGAGGCTCATTGTATTTCGGAGTGGGGACATGATTTCAGACCGGAATACCGCAAAATCAGGCAAGTTATCAGTGGTTTGGGTAAAGATATCCCCATCATTGCATTAACGGCCACCGCTACCCCGAAAGTTCAGCAGGACATTATTAAGAACTTGCAGATGACGGAAGCTACACTATTTAAGTCTTCATTTAATCGCCCCAATTTATTTTACGAAATCCGCCCAAAACGTGATGTTGTTAAAGAAATCATCAGGTACATTAAGCAGAATACCGGTAAATCGGGTATCATATATTGTTTAAGCCGTAAAAAGGTGGAGGAAGTTGCCGACAGTTTAAATCTGAATGGCATCAAAGCTTTGCCTTACCATGCCGGGTTAGAACCTAAAGTAAGGGCTGAAACACAGGATAAATTCTTGATGGAAGACGCACAGGTAATTGTTGCTACCATAGCGTTTGGTATGGGGATAGATAAACCAGATGTTCGGTTTGTGATTCATCATGATATTCCAAAAAGCATGGAGGGGTATTACCAGGAAACCGGCAGGGCAGGAAGAGATGGTGGTGAAGGGATATGTGTGGCTTTTTATGCCCAGAAGGATGTAGACAAATTAGCGAAATTCATGAAGGACAAACCTGTTTCGGAAAGAGAAATTGGTACGCAAATTCTGAAAGAAGTGATCGACTATGCTGAATCTGGTGTTTGTCGCAGAAAGCAAATCCTACATTACTTTGGTGAAAACTTTAATGAAACCGGGTGTAACTGCATGTGTGATAACTGTAGAAAACCTAAACGGTTGTTTGATGCAGAAGAACATTTGAAGGCACTATTGGTGTTAATCAAAAATATAGGTGAGCGTTTTGACGATGCACATTTATTGAATATACTGATGGGCAGGGAAACTGCGCAAACTATTGCCTATGAGCATTCTAAAATTCCAGAATATGGCTTAGGAAAAATAGAAGGAGAGAACCTCTGGAAATCTTTGATCAGACAAGCTGGATTGAATAATTTTATATCAAAAGATATCGATAACTATGGGCTTCTCCGATTGACAAAATCTGGCCTAGATTTTATTGAAAACCCATATAGCCTAAAGTTTGTGCTTAATGATCCAATTGATGCCGCTCCGGATGATGATGAAGATGATGTAAAACATGGCACTGGGGCTTTAGATACACAGTTATTGGCCCTGCTAAAAGACTTGTGTAAAAAAATTGCCAAGCAAAAAAATGTACCTCCTTTTGTTGTGTTTCAGGAACCTTCATTAGAAGAGATGTGTACGCATTACCCTATCACGATGGAAGAGCTGAAGCAGATTTCTGGTGTAGGAAATGGAAAAGCTTTAAAATTTGGAGCACCATTTATCGAACTTATTAAGAAATATGTAGAAGATAATGACATTGAGCGTCCCGTTGATTTGATTATCAAAACGCAGGCTAATAAATCGCAACTTAAAGTGTCGATTATTCAAAACGTAGACAGGCAGATTAGCCTGGAAGATATTGCTAGGTCGAAAGGTATCACTTATAACGAGATTTTGAAAGAAATTGAGGCGATCGTAAATTCGGGTACCAAGTTGAACCTTAATTATTTTGTAGATGAGATGATTGACGAAGACCGGCAAGATGAAGTGTTTGATTATTTCAGACATGCGGAGAACGATTCTATTGATAGTGCATTGAAGGATCTCGGTGAATCAGATTATACACGTGAGGAAATACAGTTGATGAGAATTAAATTTATGTCGGAACTGGGGAATTAATAGATAGCTGCAAATAACAAGAATACATGATTAATTTTGATATAGATAAATTACAACATACACATAGCAACAATTTCTTTTTAATGGCCGGACCTTGTGCCATTGAAAGTGAGGAGATGGCCATGCGTATTGCGGATAAAGTAAAAACGATAACAGATAAACTTGAAATTCCTTATATTTTTAAAGGATCTTACCGTAAAGCAAATCGCTCTAAGGGCAGTTCATTCACAGGTATTGGTGACGAAAAAGCATTAAAGATATTAGAAAAGGTTGGCCAGACATTTGGCATACCTACCGTAACGGATATTCACGAAAGTGCAGAAGCGTCAATGGCCGCTGCCTACGTTGATGTGCTTCAGATTCCTGCTTTTTTATGCAGACAAACAGACCTGTTAATCGCGGCTGCACAGACAGGAAAAGTGGTGAATGTAAAAAAGGGCCAGTTTTTATCAGCTGGATCTATGAAGTTTGCTGTAGAAAAAATTATAGAAGCCGGAAATAACCGGGTTGTATTAACTGATCGTGGCAATACTTTTGGTTACCAGGATTTAATTGTTGATTATCGAGGTTTACCGGAAATGCAAAGTTTCGGTGTTCCGGTGGTTATGGATTGTACACATTCATTGCAACAGCCAAATCAAAGTAGTGGAGTAACTGGAGGAAAACCGGAATTGATTGGCACCATAGCAAAGGCAGCAATTGCAGTTGGCGCTGATGGCTTATTTATTGAAACCCACCCAGATCCAGCCAATGCAAAATCAGATGGCGCCAATATGCTACATCTCGATCGACTCGAAGAATTACTGGAAAAATTAATAAAAATAAGAAAAGCGGTTATTTAGCCGCTTTTCTTATTTTAAACAAGGTGGGCACCAGCTGCTCACATCTTATCACAAATTTTTAAGGTATATTAAGGTATTTATGCGTTTGCAACGAAATTTCCCATTTGGGGTTTGCCATCACGTAATCGATGATCATGGGTGTGATTTCTGCACCTTTTGACCATTCTGGTTGTAAATATAATTTGCAGCTTGGTGAAACTGTTTTGGCATATTCCTCTGCCCAGGCAAAATCACTTTTATTAAATACGATTACTTTTAATTCATTTGCAAAAGGGGTGATGTCTGGTCTTGGTGCTTTGAATTTTTTTGGCGACAGACAGATCCAGTCCCAGGTACCGGACAATGGATACGCACCAGAAGTTTCAATAAACGTAAGGATATTTTTTTCCTGTAACTTTGCAGTCAGGTAATCCATATTGTAGATTAAAGGTTCGCCACCAGTTATGACTACGGCTTTACCTGGAAAGGTCTCGGCTTTTGCAACAATATCATCTGCTAAAGTTAATGGATGTAGTTCTGCATCCCAGCTTTCTTTTACATCACACCAATGACAACCCACATCGCACCCGCCAAGGCGAATAAAATAAGCTGCCTTGCCAGTGTGGTATCCTTCGCCTTGAATGGTGTAAAATTCTTCCATCAATGGAAGTAGTGTGCCGTCGCTTGGTATTTGATGTGCCATAGAGTTGTGCAAATGTAAATAATTCCGAACAGGAATAACATTATATGTATCTTCATATTCATTTAAATGACCCGCCTGTGAATTTAGATTCCTTACACTAATCATACTGTTATGTTAACATGGTACAAGTTGGATGAGGAGCTTCCGGAAACAGACTTTGTAAAGCAAGTTTCTGTAGCTGGTAAAAAATTATGCCTAGTAAAAGATCAGGGAGAATTATATGCTGTACAAAATACATGTCCACATGCCGGTGGTGTATTAAGTGGGGGCTGGTGTAAAAACGGAAATTTAGTTTGCCCTATCCATCGATGGGAATATAACCTCAAAACCGGAAGGGGCGTTGAGGGGCAAGGTGATTACGTTAATCTATATCCAATAGAAAAAAGAGAAGAGGGTATATTTATCGGATTTAAAGAAAGTTGGTTTAAGAAATTCTTCACTTAACATCATTAATTCCACAACATAAAAGGGTAATTAACAACTTAATTAAGCAAGATTACCTTATTGGTAGATTTCCTTTTTTGCCGAAGCCAGGGTGTTTTTTAATAAACCTACAATTGTCATTAAACCAACCCCACCCGGTACCGGTGTAATCCAGGATGTCTTCTCGGCTACATGTTCGAAATCAACATCACCGTACAACTTAAAACCTGATTTGGTTGTTGTAGAAGTTTCTCTATTAATGCCAACGTCAATAATGATGGCACCTGGTTTAACCATATCAGCTGTTACAAAGTTTTTCTTGCCAATTGCGGCCACAATGATATCTGCCTGTAAGGCAAGTTCTTTGAGATTTTTGGTCTTACTATGGGTAAGGGTAACCGTACAGTTTCCCGGATTTGCATTTCTTGCCATTAAAATACTCATTGGGCTTCCCACAATGTTACTTCTACCAACTACCACGCAGTGCATACCAGTAGTATCTATTGCGTAGGCTTGTAACATCAGCAAGATACCGTAAGGAGTAGCAGGAATGAAACATGGCAAATTACGCATCATCCGTCCTAAATTAACAGGATGAAAGCCATCGACATCTTTTTTGTAGTCAATTGCCTCCGTTACTTTTTCCGGATCAATATGCTTAGGAAGGGGGAGTTGAACTATTAGTCCATCAACGCCCGGATCATCATTAATGGAAGCAATCTTTGCCAAAAGTTCCTCTTCGGTAACGGTCAAATCATAGCGCACTAATGACGATTGGAAGCCCACTTTTTCACAGTTCTTCATTTTGCTCGCTACATAGGTTTCACTACCACCATCATTACCTACGAGTATGGCTACCAGGTGAGGTTTTCTTCCGCTTTGATTTAAAAAAACCGCTGCTTCTTCAGCAATTTCCAATTTAATTTTCTCTGAAGCGTATTTCCCGTCTAGTAATTGCATATGATGGTGGTCCTAAAGTTTTATGTATATAATTTCGCTTAATCTAATTTTAATACTGCCATGAAAGCAGTTTGTGGTATTTCTACATTACCTACCTGACGCATACGTTTCTTGCCCTTTTTCTGTTTTTCTAATAGTTTACGTTTACGTGAAATATCACCACCGTAACATTTAGCTGTAACATCTTTACGCATGGCTTTCACATTTTCCCTGGCAATTACTTTAGCACCAATAGATGCTTGTATTGCAATATCGAATTGTTGACGCGGGATCAGTTCACGAAGTTTTTCACAGATTTTTTTACCAAAGTCGTAAGAATTTGACCGGTGAATTAAGGATGATAATGCATCAACATGCTCACCGTTTAATAAAATATCCAGACGTACCAAATCAGATTGACGGTAACCTATCTGGTGATAATCAAAGGATGCATAACCTTTAGAAATGGTTTTCAGTTTATCGTAAAAATCAAATACAATTTCACCCATTGGCATTTCAAAAACCAGTTCAACACGATCGGAGGTTAGGTAATTCTGATTAGTAATGATACCTCTTTTTTGAATACAAAGTGACATGATAGGGCCTACGAAGTCAGCCTTGGTGATGATGTTGGCTTTAATAAATGGTTCCTGAACATATTCAAGCTTACTTGGATCAGGGAGATCTGATGGATTGTTGACCAGGAACTCTTCACCTCTGGTTGTTTTTGCAATATAAGAAACGTTAGGTACGGTTGTAATTACCGTCATGTCGAATTCACGCTCTAAACGTTCCTGAATTATCTCCATGTGTAACATTCCCAGGAATCCACAACGGAAGCCGAAACCTAAGGCTGCAGAACTTTCAGGCTCAAAAACTATTGATGCATCATTCAACTGTAATTTGTGCATGGCTTCGCGAAGCTCTTCAAACTCGTCGGTGTCCACTGGATAGATACCCGCAAAAACCATTGGTTTCACTTCTTCAAAGCCCTGAATACTCTCTAGTGAAGGGCGTGCTACATTAGTAATGGTATCACCAACTTTCACTTCACGGGCTTCCTTGATGCCAGAAATAATGTAACCTACGTCGCCAGTTTTAACCACGGCTTTCGGTAACATATTCAATTTAAGCACACCTACTTCGTCCGCCAGGTATTCCTTACCGGTGTTAATGAATTTTACTTTATCACCTTTTCGTATTTCACCATTCACTACTTTATAATAGGCAATGATACCCCTGAATGAGTTAAATACAGAGTCAAAAATAAGGGCTTGTAGTGGTGCTTCCGGATCCCCAACAGGAGCGGGAACCCTGTCAATTATGGCTTGTAAGATATCTGTTACACCTAATCCTGTTTTACCAGATGCCGGTATAATGTCTTCTCTCTTGCAGCCTATCAAATCAATGATTTGGTCTTTGACCTCCTCTGGCATGGCACCAGGTAAGTCCATTTTATTTAAAATTGGAATAATCTCAAGATCATGTTCCAAAGCAAGATAAAGATTTGATATTGTTTGTGCCTGTATACCTTGTGACGCATCAACAATTAATAAAGCACCTTCGCATGCTGCAATGGATCGAGAAACTTCATAAGAAAAATCGACGTGACCAGGGGTATCAATCAAGTTAAGCGTATATTCTTGACCGTCAACAATATAGTTCATTTGAATGGCATGGCTTTTTATGGTAATACCACGCTCACGTTCCAGGTCCATATTGTCCAATAGCTGTGCCTGCGATTCACGCTGGGTAATCGTATTTGTATATTCTAATAAACGGTCAGCTAAGGTGCTCTTTCCGTGGTCTATATGTGCAATTATGCAGAAATTCCGTATGTGCTTCATCTTTGCTGCAAAGATAGGATTTTGATTGATTAAACTATCGTAAAATTATCTCCATCCTGAAGAAAAGGGTAGGTTCTGCGTATTTTAACAAGTTCTTCGTAACCAATGCTGAAAGTATAAAGGTCTTCATCTTCGGGTTTATAGTATACCGTATTACCATAAGGATCTATGCACATAGAGTGTCCGCTATGGTAAACCTGATTGCCATCGTGCCCTACACGGTTAACAGCCACTACATAACTTTGATTCTCAATTGCACGCGCAGGAATCAATGCACGCCAGTGTGACATCCTTTGATCAGGCCAACTGGCAACAATTAAAAGTAAGTCATATTCGTCACCTTGATTGCGTACCCAAACCGGAAAGCGCAAATCATAACAAATGGCCAAACGTATTCTCCAGCCTTTTAACTCTACGGTAACTTTTTCATTTCCGGCAGTATAGTATTCGTCTTCCTTACCCATACTGAATAAGTGGCGTTTATCATAATAGGTGTATTCATGTTCAGGCGTCATCCAGATCAGGCGGTTATAATTTTTTCCGTTCTCCTTAATCATTAAACTACCCGTTACTACACAATCGTAGGTACGTGCAATTTCAGCCATCCAATCCATGGTTTTACCATTCATTTCCTCTGCCAGCTGATCAGAATTTAAACTAAAGCCAGTATTAAACATCTCGGGCAAAACAATCAGGTCTGTTTTTTCCTTTACGCCAGAAGATAATCGTAAGGATAAATTTTGTAGATTTTTATCTACATTTTCCCAAAATAAATAAGCCTGGAAAACGGTAATCTTTAAGTTGCTTAGTTTTAGATAACTCGGTTGTTCCATGTTTGGTGGGTAGGGGTAAATATTTTAATGAACTATAATTTTATTAATCTATTAACGGCATTTTCGAGGGTTTCTTGCTTTTTAGCAAAACAAAATCTCAATACCTGGCAATCAGTACTGCGGGTATAAAACGCCGAAAGAGGAATTGCTGCTACGCCGAATTCTTTGATCAGGCGTGTAGCAAAAACGGCATCTCCTTCATCACTAATTACCTTATAGCTAACGCATTGGAAATAGGAGCCATAACAAGGAAGCAGTTCGAAACGTGTATTACTAAGTAACGAACGAAACAGATCCCTTTTTTCCTGAAAGAAAGCGGTAACATTTTGGTAAACAGATTCGTTCTGCAAATAATTAGCGATGGCCACTTGCATTGGCGTATTAACACTGAACACATTAAATTGGTGTATTTTTCTGAATTCTTTCATTAAGAATTCTGGTGCAATGCAATAACCTACCTTCCAGCCAGTTGTATGTAGTATCTTCCCAAATGATGCGATTATAAAAGACCGCTCTCTTAGTTCTGGGTATGCGGCCACGCTCAAATGCTTTTTACCGTCGTAAACAAGGTGTTCGTAAACTTCATCACTTAAAATCAATACATCTGTATCCTTAATTAATTTAATTAATGCTTGTATGTCATCTTCCTGAAGAATGCTACCAGTCGGGTTGTGTGGACTGTTTAGAATAATCATCTTAGTGTTTGCACTAAAAAGCTTCTTCACCATGTCCCAATCGATTTTATTATCGGTAAAAGCCATTCCATATGGCTTTACCAAACCGCCGAACATTCTTACCGTTGGCGCATAACAATCGTAAGCAGGTTCAAAAATAATGACTTCATCACCTGGATTAATGCATGATGCAATGGCAGTGAATATAGCTTGGGTGCCACCTGCAGTAATGGTCACTTCCTGGTCTGGATCGTATGCTGCATGATGGGTACGATTTACCTTGTCGGCAACCAAGTTCCTTAATAAAGGTATACCAGCCATATTTGCATATTGATTATGGCCATCCTTCATCGCATCGTTAACCAGCTCAATTAACTTGGGGTCACAAGCATAATCAGGAAATCCTTGCGACAAGTTAATGGCTTGATGTTCTTCAGCCAGCGTAGACATTACCGAAAATATATTGGTACCAATACCAGGGAGCTTGGAGTGACTCGATATCATGTTTATTCCGCTTCGTCGTCTTTAAAAAGTTTAATTTCATGGTCTCCAATGGTAATTAACCGGTCTTTGTATAGACCACCGATAATTTTCTTAAAGGCATTTTTACTCAATTTAAAACGGCTGTAAATATCGTCGGGAGAACTCTTGTCCCCTAAGTTAATCACGCCACCATCGGCTTTCAGTTCATCAAGCACAACATTTTTGTTGTCTAGAATGTGGCTGTAGCCCATTGGTTGTAAACTCAGGTCAATTTTTCCATCTACCCTTACTTTTTTAATCCAGCCCTTTCTGACTTCACCAGGGTGTAATTCATCGAAAAGCTCATTGGTATACAACAAGCCGATGTACTTATTATCAACGATGGCATTATAACCAAGGTCCGAGCGGTCTACAATTAGTAAACTTACTTCGTCGCCTTCATCCAGGTCGATATCTTCCTCTTCAACAAAGTTGGTCAACCTCGATGAAGCTACCATCCGGTCGTTTGCTCCATCTAAAAAGACGTAAACAACATGCTTGTCACCCTTAAACATAGGGCGTTTTTGTTCTTTCTCTGGAACATAGACATCCTTTCCAATCCCGAGGTCCATGAATACACCATCCTCACCATCATCTACAACGGTCAGGTAAGCGAAGTCGCCAACACAGGCGAAAGGACGTTTAGTTGTGGCAATTAAACTTCCGTCTTTATGTATGTAGACAAAAACATTAATATTTTCTCCAGGTTCTGCGCTTGCAGGGGCAAGGTTATAGGGTAACAAAACTTCTTTGTCTCCATCTGTTAATATAAGTCCCGATTCTGTTTTATTGATGATCCTTAAATCGTTGTATTGTCCAATTGCTATCATGATGTTTATGTAAAGCCATCCACTTCAATGGCGGTTAAATTGCTTAGTTTGCAAAGGTAATAAACTAGCGGTCCAATACACCTTAATGAATAACAAAATGATTAGGGACAGATTTAAAGCATAAAAAAGGCCGGTAATATACCAGCCTTTATTTGTTTAACTATTTTGAATTGGTTCGTTCTTACCGGCAGTTGCATCGGTTTCACCGCTCAGGTGATCAGCTGTCGCTTTTGTTTTTTTTCTAACATCGTCTACAACCTGGTCTTTCACTTCAACCGCTTTTTCTGATTCTGCAGTTAACTTTTCTTTAACACTTTGTATTTTGTCTTTTACACTGGATGCCAAATCACCTGCTTTATCTGATATTTTACCTCGAACATCGGCACCTTTTTCAGGGGCAAATAACACTCCTACAACTGCGCCAACGGCAAGTCCGGCTAATAACGCCACGATAGGCATTGAAGAATCAGTATGTTGTCTTGTACACTTGGATAGCAATTTATTTAGTTTCATGATAAAAGGTTTTTTACGTTTTAGAACAAGTATAGTATCTATATGTTTTAATAATCTGAATATTACTTCACCAGCGTGTTTCTATTTTTAAAAAATAAACAGCTTGTTCGTCTAAATATTTACCATACTCTGATTACAGTTAGCTAATTAATTACCTTTGCGAACCCATTACCAAGCGATGATCAAAAAAAATAAACACAGAATATTTTTAAGTCTTTTTTTCTTTATGTCGGGATTAAGCTTTTCCACCTGGGCATCAAGAATTCCAACGATTAAATCAGCCTTTGACTTTAATGATGCCACCTTAGGAACCATTTTGTTGGCATTGCCCATTGGGTCATTAATTGGACTACCAATTTCCGGTTGGCTTGTATCACGTTTTAATAGTAGGGTCCCCTTAGCTATTGGTTTCGGCCTGAATACTGTTGCATTGATGATGATCGGTTTTGCAAACAGTACTATAACATTAGTAATCTCAGTAATGGTCTTTGCTTTTACTATGCGTATTTTTAACATCTCCGTAAATACTCAAGGTATTACCCTTCAAAAACTATACGATCAGAAGATTATTGGATCTTTTCACGGGTTCTGGAGCAGCGGTGGAATCGCAGGTATTTTGCTTTCCACGCTATTCCTGGCGCTCAATATCAGTATGCAAGTCCATTTTATCATTGTAGGTATCATATCATTGCTTATAACCTGTTATTCTTACCAGTTCCTTCTTAAAGACGACAGGTCAACTTCTGGAAATAAATTGGTTTTAAGCAAACCAGATCCTTATATTCTTTACCTCGGCTTGATTGTTTTTTTCTCTGCTATTTGCGAAGGAGGTATGTTTGACTGGAGTGGAATCTATTTTCAGGATGTAATTAAAGTAAAAATCTTTACCTATGGTTACCTGATTTTTATGACTTTTATGGCGTTGTCCAGGTTTATCTCTGATGTTATAGTAGATAGGGTGGGTATGGCCGCGATGTACATCATCAGTGCAGGGTTTATTATATTCGGTATTTTGCTCGCTATAATCTTTCCTTATTTCTGGACGTCCATGATTGGATTCTCACTGGTTGGCTTTGGTACTGCGGCAGTAATTCCTATGTCTTATTCGTTAGCCGGCTTATCTAAAAAATATTCTCCCGGCATGGCTATATCCATTATCGCAACCTATTCTATTTCAGGCATGCTCCTTGGCCCTCCATTAATCGGCTACCTGGCACATGCGTTTGGTTTAAGGTCTTCGTTCGTTGTTTTTGCACTATGTGGGTTTATGTTAATACCAATTTCTCAATTGTTTTTTAAATACAAGCGTTCGGTTGAAAACTAAATTAAGCTTTCCCCCCTTGTCAAAATTAATTGGGGTTTTAATTACCTTAAAAGCATATTATGTTTATTCTGTAAGTATATAAATATAATGGGCTGATAAACTGTTAAATGCTTTTTAAAACAAAAGCATAGGTGGAGTTGTTACCTTCAAAATCTATCTAATGCCTCGCTGGACAAAAATAACACTCCTGTCTCTTTCTGCAATATTAAGTTTAATCCTAATCGCATTTATTGCCTTAGCAGTTTATGTAAACCTGCACAAAAAGGAACTGCTAGTTTCCATCACAAAAGAACTCAATAAAAATCTGGAAGGCAATATGACTATTGGCGGCATGGATCCTACTTTATTAAAAAGTTTTCCTGACGTATCGTTGTTATTGATGAATGTCGAGCTGCGTGACAAAGAATGGCAGCGTCACCACCAAACCTTGTTAAAGGCTAAAAGATTTAATATTTCAATAAACGCATTGGCAATGCTTAGGGGCGCTATAGCGATCAAAAAAATTGGTATCGAAGATGCCTCTATTAACCTTTTCACAGACACCAATGGTTATAGCAATGCAGCGGTCTTTAAAAAGAAACCGGGCTCAACAAAAAGCAGTGAGAGCAACTTGTCGACCGAACTTAAAAGGTTTTCCTTTAAAAAAGTCAACTTTAAAGTTGACAATCAAAAAGGGAATAAATTATTTGATTTTGCTGTGAACGATTTAACAGGTAGAATAGATTATCTGGCGGCAGGCTGGCATGCCCGTTTTAAACTTAATACAAGGGTTAGAAGTTTTGCCTTCAAAACTGATAAAGGAAGTTTTATTAAAGATAAACTTCTTGAAGGTCCTTTTTCAGTTGAGTATAATGATAAGATGGACCAAATCGTTGTTAAAACAAGCCGTTTAAAGATTGGTGAAGGAAATTTTAGGGTAGGCGGTAAGTTCAATCTCGCTTCTGATCCCGTAACCTTCACCTTGAACATCAAAGCAGACCAGATCCATTGGAAAGCTGCAAGTAGTTTGCTTTCACCAAAAGTTCGGTCAACATTGGATAAATTCAATTTTGATAAACCTCTTGATGTAAACTGTGATATAGCTGGGAATCTTGGTGGTGGCAACCCATCGATTAGAGTGTCTACCGATGTGAAAAATAATACGCTAACCACACCTGGGGGTAAGATAACCAATTGTAGTTTTAATGGTTCTTATACAAATAACCAATATAAAGGAAGAGGATTTAATGATGCCAATTCTGCAGTGATGTTATACCAGTTTAAGGGCAATTTTGAAGGCATTCCTTTGGAAATCGATACAGCGGCGATCAATAATTTAAAAAGGCCGGTCGCCACGGGGGTTGTCAAATCAAACTTTAAAATTGAAAGGTTGAACGAGGTGATTGGTGATGACCTATTAAGATTCGAAAAAGGAACGGCACGTGTAAATCTACGTTACAGGGCTGATATGGTAAACCTACAATTGTCAAAGCCCTATTTACAAGGTACAGTGGCTATTGATGATGCGTCTATCAATTATGTGCCACGTAACCTGCAGTTTAGAAATACGTCTATTTCTCTGGTTTTTACGGAGAAAGATTTGTTAATCAAAAACCTGCAGTTACAGAGTGGCAAGAGTGTAGTAATGATGGACGGTACGATTAAAAATTTCCTCAACTTATATTACAATGCTCCAGAGAAAATCGTGCTTTCGTGGGATGTAAGGAGCCCTCAAATACATTTGGGTGAATTTTTAGGTTTTCTTGGCAGTCGGAAAGTTGTAGCGACAAAACGTAAAAAGACAAATTCTTTCTCAAACAACCTTTCAACTGCATTTGATAAAAGTAATGTTGATTTAACTTTAAATCTGGATAAAGTGTACTACAATAAGTTCCTGGCTACAGGTGCGCACGCAAATATATATCTTTCTCAAAATGGAATTGATTTAAAAAATGTTAGGGTTAATCATGCAGGCGGTTCTTTAAATATGAATGGCAGATTAACACAAAAAGGCAAAAACAATTTATTTACTTTGAAAGCCAACCTAAGTAAGGTAGACATTAAGGCGTTTTTCAGGGCTTTTAATAATTTTGGTTTAGCAACATTAACATCTAACAATTTAAAAGGTTACTTATATGCCAAAACTACCTTAAAAGGATTGATTACAGATCAAGGGGCTTTGCAAAGGAATTCGATTTATGGGAATGTGATATTCGATTTAAAAAAAGGAGAATTAAATGATTTCGAACCAATTCTTAACGTGGCTAAGTTTGCATTCCCCCTAAGAAACTTAAATAATATTACCATCCGTAACCTAAACGGGAAGTTTGACTTAAATGGGGAGAGGATTACTATTAATCCAATGCAAATTAATTCAAGCGTGTTAAATATGGACGTTGCAGGTATTTATTCCTATGCTAATGGAACAAACATAGCATTAGATATTCCCCTGAGGAACCCTAAAAAAGATAACGAAATTGAAGATCCCGCTGAACGCAAAGAAAGAAGAATGAGAGGTTTGGTCTTACGCATACTTGCAGTAGATGGAGAAGATGGCAAGATTAAGTTAAAATGGAACAAGGATAAAAAATAATTCAAAACCTTTTATTTTTTGAATTGTTGAAGATTCAGTAGGAAAAAATGGTTTAACTTACACTCACATGCAAATTCGACATATAATTTCGTTAGATTTGTACAAATTTTAAGACATTAATGAAGATATTTATTACAGGCCTTCCTTTAGAAGTAGGGGAAGATGAATTGACGGCCGTATTTGGTGATTTCGGTCAAGTAAAATCACTAAGGATTATCAAGGATCGTGAAACTGGTCAGAGCCGCGGTTTTGGTTTTGTAGAAATGCCAAACGACGAGGAAGCGAAGGAAGCCATTAAGAGAATGAATGGCGGCGATTACAATGGTAACCGTATTAAAGTTGCTGAGGCGCAAGAAAAACCAAATACCGGTGGCGGTGGTGCTGGGGGTGGTTTCAAGCGTAACAACAATAGAGAAAGAAGCTATTAGAATATATATATAACTAGCTGTAAGGTTTTACAGCTAGTTGTTTTATATTAAAACACTGCTCATGTTGATAAAACATAAAGCATTTAGTCTGCTATTTTTTATTGTTTATAGTCTTTTATTGGCATCGGCATTTTTTCAGGATGCTGTACTGTACCAGGTCGCCCGACCATTCATGGTATTATCACTGCTTATATACTTTATTGTAAAGATCAAGCTCAAAGGCCGGTTTCATAAAAGACTTTTCATAGGCCTTCTTTTTGCTTTTTTAGCAGATTTACTCCTTGCATTTTACAAGAATTCAGCATCTCTATCGGTATATACCTATTCGGCGTACAGTTTAGCTGCCATATTTTACATTCGTGCATTTTACCTGGATTTCAGGTCTGCTCAAGAACTTGATAAGCGTGGTGCTAGAATCGGTATTGCGTGCTGCACGATCTTGGGGATGGGTTTTTACATTTATTTAAGACCCCATGTCAGAGAAGAAGTGTTTGCGGTTATGCTCGCTACTTTTTTAATCTGTATGTTGTTAATGATGTCTATTTTCAGGAACCAGCGCGTCAACAAAATAAGTTTTAACCTTATTCTTGCGGGCTGCATCTGCCTTGCACTTACCTTGGCTCTTTTCGCTATAAAGCAATTTGTAGTGCCATTTACCGGAGCTCATCTCGTAGTATTTACAGGGTACCTATTAGGGCAATATTTAATTGTGATGGGTGGTATTGAACGCCACCTGATTCATAAATAACAACTTACTTAATCATCACGCCTGGTTTGTTCACAAGGGGTATCTTGATAAGATTTTCGTCTACAATACTTTCAGGTAAAAAGATAAATTTCTTGTCATAAATGGTACCACCAATGTAATAACTTAACCAATATTCATTAGTCAAACCAAAAACCGCAGTATCAATTGCCTCAACACCTGCAAAAGAATTAGGGGAAATATCGCCAAGAAAGTGACGTAAAACGGAGGTTTTTACCACCCGCCCATCTTTTTCACCATAGCCCTTGGCACTAATTAACACGTTGGTTATAGGTTCGTTTTTAAGGTTAACCAGGTAAACCGTCCAATGTTTCACTTCCGGAGTTTCATTCATCAGTACAACTGCCATGGCTACATCTTCGACTATATTTTCTGGGAGATCCTTTTTCATAAATGATTAATAGCTATTTTGCCTTAACTACTTTTTTCTTGGCGGCTGGTTTTTTAGCAACAGCCTTTTTAACTGTCGTTCCTGTTTTAGGCGCAGCTTTTTTCTTAGGGGCTTTCTTTTTTACCTCGAAGGCATTAGGAATTTGTTCTTCAATCAGTTTTTTGACGTCTTCTAAAGACAATTCCTTAAGTTCATCCTGGGTATACTTTTCCCCGGTTGCCGGATTTTTACTCAGTTTGAGCATTTCTTTCCCAAAACGGATAAATGGTCCCCAACGCCCGTTTTCAATGGCAATTTTTTCGTCATTCCACTGCTGAATATAACGGTTGGCTTCTTTTTCTACTTTCTTACCAATCAATTCAATGATGTCCTGATCACGAAGATTATCGAAATCATATGCTTTTGGAACATTGATAAACAGGTCGTTCCACTTGATAAACGGACCAAACCTTCCGGTACCTTTGGTAACAGGGAGGTCTTGATAATACGCCACCGGAGCATCAGCAAGAATCTTTTCATCAATGATTTCTATCGCACGTTCTATATCAATGGACAGTGGGTCTTCATTTTTAGGTACAGATATAAAAGCTTCTCCCCATTTAACATATGGGCCGAAACGGCCAACACCAACAGAAACTTCTTTACCTTGGTAATCTGCTAATTGAAATGGGAGTTTGAATTGTTCTAAGGCATCTTCAAGGGTAATGGTGGCCACAGATTGTGATTTAGGTAAGCTCGCATAACGTGGCTTTTCTTCATCGTCGTTTTGACCAATCTGAACTAATGGCCCGTATTTACCAACTTTCGCATAAACATTCTTCCCTGAGGCAGGATCAACACCAAGTAATCTTTCCCCGTTTGCTCTATCGGCGGTCTCTAATGTTGTTTCCACTTCCTGATGGAAAGGTGTATAGAAGGAGTGGAGCATTTTGGTCCATTCCTGTAAACCCTGTGCAATTTCATCAAATTCTTTCTCCACTTTAGCGGTGAAATTGAAGTTGACGATGTCTTTAAAATGTGCAACTAAAAAGTCGTTTACCACCTCACCAATATCGGTGGGAAATAATTTATTCTTTTCTGCGCCCGTTATTTCTGTTTTTGTTTGTTTCTGTACAGTTCCATTTGCTAAAGTGATAGAAGTGTAGGAGCGTTGTTTTCCTTCCTTTTCTTCTTTAACCACGTAACCACGGTTTTGAATGGTAGAAATGGTAGGTGCATAAGTAGATGGACGGCCAATACCCAGTTCTTCTAATTTTTTTACCAAACTAGCTTCTGTATATCTTGCTGGCGGACGAGAAAATCGTTCAACCGCATTCATTTCTTTTAGTTTTAAAGCCTGGCCTTTCGCTAGAGGCGGCAATAGGTAATTGCTGTCACTTTCATCCTGGTCTTCATCATCAATAGATTCCAGGTAAACAGTTAAGAAACCGTCAAATTTTAGTACTTCACCTTCGGCAACTAAATGTTCGTCGCGGGTGCTGATCGCTATGTGTGCTGTAGTTTTCTCAAAAAGTGCCTCGCTCATTTGAGAAGCGATTGCGCGCTTCCAAATAAGGTCATACAACCGTTGTTCAGAACTGTCGCCAGTAATGGTGTGTTCGCTGAAGTAAGTAGGCCTGATGGCTTCGTGAGCCTCCTGAGCGCCGGCTGATTTGGTTTTATAGACACGCGTATGAAGGTATTTTTCTCCATAAGCAGACTTGATCTCTTTTGAAGCCGCTTGAATGGCAGTTTCAGACAAGTTTACCGAATCGGTACGCATATAGGTAATCTTACCGCTTTCATACAACCTCTGTGCTACCTGCATTGTCCTGGCTACTGAAAATCCAAGTTTCCTTGACGCCTCTTGTTGTAGGGTTGACGTGGTAAAAGGTGCAGCTGGGTTACGTTTAGCCGGCTTTGTCTCCAGACTTGTTACTTCAAAATCGGCATTAATACAATCGTTTAGAAATTTTTCTGCCTCCACTTCGTTATCAAAACGCTGAGGCAGTTCAGCTTTCACCAGTTCTTTTTGTTTGTCAGTAAAAAACTGTGCAGTTATTTTGAAAGCAGCGGTAGGTTTGAAGTTGTTATATTCTCTTTCACGGTCTACAATTAACCTTACGGCAACAGATTGCACGCGTCCGGCGGAGAGAGAAGGTTTAATTTTCCGCCATAAAACAGGAGAGAGTTCAAATCCCACCAAACGATCTAACACCCGGCGTGCTTGTTGGGCATGAACCAAATTATAATCAATGGTTCTCGGTGTTTCTATTGCTTTTAGGATGGCTGGTTTAGTGATTTCATGAAATACAATTCTTTTGGTTTTGTTTTCCTGGAGACCAAGGGTCTCAAAAAGATGCCATGAAATTGCTTCTCCTTCACGATCCTCATCGGACGCTAGCCATACCATTTCGGCAGATTTGGCTAACTTCTTTAATTCAGCAACTACCTGTTTTTTGTCGGCAGGTACCTCATAAGTCTGGTTGAAGTTATTAGCAACATCTATCCCCATATCCCCTTTAACCAAGTCACGAATATGTCCATAACTTGATTTAACCAGGAAATCTTTCCCTAAATACCCTTCGATGGTTTTAGCTTTTGCAGGGGACTCAACTATTAATAAATTCTTCGCCATTCAGAACGTTTTTCTGCAAATAAAGCTATAATAACCGCCAAAATCAAAATACAATCCATTTTTTTATAAATAAACAATCAAAAAGGAGTGAGCAACAAGGGGATGAATGTGAAACAAATTGTAACCAAAAAACAACAACTATAGGAGATAAGCCTATTATACTGGATATTTACAAAATATATAAAGCTTTTTGCGGAAGCATGATATTACATTAGTTATAATGATTAAATTCGTTAACATTAATCCAATTCTCTATGAATATTTTATTAATAATAATCAGCTTGTTTTTTACACCTCCAAAAAACATCTATGATTTTACCATCAAAACCATCGACGGTAAAAACGTGAAGCTTTCTCAGTTTAAGGGCAAAAAAATCTTATTGGTAAACACGGCTTCAAAATGTGGCTTTACTGTTCAATACGAAGAGCTTGAAAAGCTACACAAGCAGTATGGCAACAAAGTAGTGCTTATTGGATTTCCTGCTGGTAACTTTGGCGGACAAGAACTAGCCAGCAATGATGAGATTAAGGAGTTTTGTAAAAAGAATTTCGGAGTTACCTTTTTAATGAGTGAGAAGGTGAGTGTTAAAGGCTCGGATATTAATCCGTTATTTAAGTACCTGACCACAGAACAGAATCCTGATTTTACGGGTGATATTAAATGGAACTTCGAGAAATTCCTAGTTAATGAAAATGGAAAGCTGGTACACCGTTACCGCTCAAAGGTTACTCCTTTAGATCCGACCATCACGACTAACCTTAAGTAGAATTCAATCATAAAAAAAGGGCCATGGCCCTTTTTTTATGATTATATATTTTTGATTAACAAAGAAATCCGCCGCCCAGCAAATCGTTCCCTTCATAGAAAACAGCACTTTGTCCAGGAGCGATTGCAGAAACTTTATGGTCAAATACTACACGCATCTTGTCATTTTCTTGAACGATGGTACTAAGCATCCCGGCGTCTTTATAACGGATTTTCGTAATCACGTTATCCATAGGCTCATTAATATTTTCATATTTAACCAGGTTAATGTTACGCACTAACGCTTCACCACGCTCCAATTCATCTGCGCGACCTAACATTACAGTATTGCTCTCCGGTAAAATCTGGGTCACAAACATAGGTTCCCCAAAAGCAATTCCTAATCCTTTACGTTGACCAATAGTGTAAAAAGGATAACCTTTATGTTGACCAACCACCATACCATCACTGGTTACAAAATTCCCACCTGCAACTTTCGCTTCCAAATCACCTACTTTATGTTTTAAAAAAGCGCGGTAATCGTTATCTGGCACAAAGCAGATCTCATAGCTCTCGCTTTTTTTAGCTAATTCCTCCTGGCCCATGTCTAAAGCCATTTGTCTGATCTCAGATTTGGCAAATGATCCTAATGGAAATTTAGTGCGGGAAAGATTTTCCTGAGAAACACCCCATAGTACATATGACTGGTCTTTATTCTCATCACGACCTTTCGAAATCACGTAACGGCCACTATCTTGTTGTCTGATATTTGCATAATGTCCTGTTGCAATAAATTCACAGTCCAGTTTATTTGCTCTTTTTAATAAGGCTTCCCATTTAATATGGGTATTACATAACACACATGGGTTAGGTGTTCTGCCTGCCAGGTATTCATCTACAAAGTTATCGATAACATAATCGCCGAATTCATCTCTGATATCCAGAATGTAATGGGGGAAACCGTAATTAACCGCCAATGTTCTTGCATCATTGATGCTATCCAGACTGCAACAACCGGTTTCTTTGCTACTTGTACCTGATGTGGCATAGTCCCAGGTTTTCATCGTTAGGCCAATCACTTCATACCCTTGTTCGTGTAGCATTACTGCAGCTACAGAACTGTCAACGCCACCACTCATGGCTACTAATATTCTGCCTCTTTTACTCATTGTGTTATTTTCAGCCACAAAAGTAAATCTTTTAAAGTAGAAATTAGGCCTATAGCGGTCAATGGCTTGTAAAAAGCAGCGTTTCATTTTCACCTTTTGGTTTAATTACCAATGTTTAACTCTAATGCATAAGACAGCTGGGTTGACGTTTTTAACATTATGTTAAAAACATTATTATATAAATTTATTTGACTATTTTGAAATGTAAAAAAATGTTTTAATATTTGGTAAGATAGCGTTTGGGCCTATTTAGGTTAATATATGTCTTATAAGGTAATAGTGAAATACCAAGCGGTGCCGGTTTTAAAGATTAAAGACGAAAGAACTTTTTAATGTAAAATATATGAGGCAGTTAAAAATTGGACAAACCATCACCAGCAGAGATTCCGCGTCTCTTGATAAGTATTTAAGCGATATCGGTAAAATTGATCTCTTAAGTTTGGAAGAGGAAATTGACCTTGCCAAACGGGTAAGAGAAGGTGACGATCGTGCACTTGACCAGTTAGTGAGGTGCAATTTAAGGTTTGTGGTATCGGTAGCTAAAAAATACCAGCACCGTGGCATGTCTTTAGGCGACTTAATTAATGAGGGAAACATGGGACTTATTAAAGCCGCCCAACGCTTTAATGAAACCAAAGGCTTCAAATTTATCTCTTTTGCCGTATGGTGGATACGGCAATCCATACTTCAAGCCATATCAGACCAAACCCGTATGGTAAGGCTTCCTTTAAATCAAATCAGCTCCATTACCAGAATTAATAAAGCTACGCTCAGTCTGGAACAGGAGCTTGAAAGATTGCCTTCGCTTGTTGAGCTTTCCAAATATCTGAATGTGGATCAGGAGCGGATAGCTGACCATTTGGATATAGCCAGGATGACCGTTTCTTTGGATTCGGAAGTAAGTGAAGACGTAGGCTGCTGTTTGCTTGATACCATTTCAAATGATAGCCCGAGCACCGACCACGAGTTAATGTTGGATTCCTTTTACGCCGATATCCGCAAAATTCTTTATACGCTTCCATTGAGGGAACGCAATATCATCACTTTATATTTTGGATTGAATGGACACGATCCTATGGTTTTAGAAGAAATTGCCATTGTAAATGGTTTGAGTAAAGAACGTGTAAGGCAATTAAAAGATAAAGCACTAAGAGAATTAAGGAGGCGATCAACCATGTTTAAAAACAAAATCATCAATAACGATTAGTGCTAAAATGGTGTAAAGAACCAAGATAGGGGTTCTTTACACGAATGCAGGTATGGCACCAGGCTCATTTCCCTGAATCTGGTTTCTTCTCATGTCTGCAGCTTCCTTAGGCCTCCTGTTTGCAAAAAGGTTAATTCCAGTAGCGCCATTATATAAAAGAAAACCTCCTAATAATACTTCTTGCAGTGCTATTACTGGTGATTTAGTAATTATTCTTACGCCACGCTGGAATAAATATGCTCCGGCAATAATAGAAATCAGTCTTTTACCAACCTCCATTTCTTTTGTATCCTCATTATTTAACAAAAGTTTGCCTGTAAGTATTGCTATTTTATGATTTAAGTATCCTAACATCTGTTTAATCTTAAGTTTTAATATTTCAACAGACATGCCTTAATTTTGTTTCCCAAATTTGATTATTGGGAACAGTCACAAAAAATTAAAATGTGCCAATGTAGTTTGCCGTTAAGGTATCAATAGCCTCCAAACGACCTAGCACCACGTTCACCCTTGCCTTTCTAATTTCTATTTTTATACTGCATTTTGTATCGTATACTGGTGACTCCACTGCAATTTGCTCCTCTTTAAGCACCTTCATTACCTCATTCATCGCCAGATAGTCGAAAGTAATTTGGTAAAGGTCATTAACAGTTTTTTCAATTACTTTCGCATTAGCCAATGCTTCTACGGTAGCACTTTTATAGGCATTAATCAGTCCAGGAACGCCAAGCAGTGTACCACCAAAATACCTGACTACCACAACCAGCACGTTTGTTAGTTCCGCTGACAACAATGTATTGAGAATGGGTCTTCCCGCCGTGCCCGAGGGTTCACCGTCATCATTTAAGCGGAATACACTTCGTTCAGGGGTTAAACGAAAAGCCCAGCAAAAATGCCTTGCTTTATGATGTTCAGCACGAAGGTTTGATAGCAGCGGTTTAACTTGTTCTTCCTGCGTTATGGGATAGGCGTAAGCTATAAATTTACTGCCTTTGTCTCTAAAAATACCCTCTGCAGGTGCTGCAATCGTATGATATGTATCTTCAAACAGCATAAATCTGTGATAAGGTTATTAAAACAACAGCGCCTAAGGCTAAACAAAGGCCTGCATAATTCACTTTACTCAATTTTTCCTTAAAGAGGAGGATGCCGATGATACTTCCAAGGATGATTACACCTAAATTCATGGCCGCAAATACTGTAGTTGGGTTACTGGCGAAAGCCTGGTGGGCCTTAAGGTAAAATAAGATATTCCCAAAATTAAATATCCCCAAAATAAAGCCGCATAGTAAATTAATGCGTTCAACCTTACCTCTCTTTCGAATGGCCATCACCAGCATGTAAGTAAATGAGATCATAAAAGCGATACTAAAGACCACAATTAAAGAAGTAGTATAAGGTATAACTTTCAAAACAGCTACCTGTTTAAACAATATATCAATTATCCCGAATCCAAAAAAGACCACCAGGGGATAAGTCCAATTGGTTCCAGTGCCAGGTTGTTGCTGTTTTTTAACTAAGGTGAGTAAAATAGCCAGTATACCTATAACTAAGCCTATAATTTTAAGCGTAGAAAGTCTTTCATTAAATAGGAAATACGCAGCCAGAATTGGGAGGAACAGGGAAAGCCTTTGCGCGATATCTGTTTTAACAATCCCTATTTTTTTAATAGAAGCGGCCAAAAACCAGAATATGACAGGCAGCAGGATACCAAGTGCGAGGTAGACTGGCGCGGGACGCCGCAGTACATCATTGACATCAGGTTTAAAAAAAAATACAGCCAAAGCTATGGCTGCAAGGTAATTCCATGTAACAGCTTGTACTATATCTATATTATATCGTCGGGCTAGTTTTAAGAGTACAGCAACTGTAATGCTGCAGCAAATGCTAATTAAAATATAGATCATGGACGTTCCCAGTTTTGGTAAACCACCAGTTTGTCACCGCCAATTTCTACCACCTCTGTAATCAACCCATGTATGGCCGGCGCAGCGATTCCTGTTGCCCAGTTTGATGGTGAATTAAATACTCTTGCTTCATCCCACAAATCAGCCTGAATAAACTGATTAAGGATATTGGCGCCCCCTTCAATAATTACGGATTGTATATCCATGAGGTAAAGCTGAAAAGCAATCTTTTGTGGTAAATAGTATTGCATATCTTCCATTTGTACGTATTGAAGATTTTCTGAGTAGACAGATTTCAATTCATTGAATATGATTGTTTTAGCAGCGCCATCAAAGATATGTTTGTCTTCAGGAATTTGAAGGTT
>NZ_JAZQNU010000201.1:0-14199 GCF_045627485.1 Pedobacter sp.
AGTCGTCTTCAATTAAGATTTTATGAGATACAACTACGTTTTTAAATTCGTGATTGATCTTAACAACTTTGAATTCCATTGTTTTACCTACGTAGATATCGTAATCACGGATAGGTTTAATGTCAATTTGAGAACCAGGTAAGAAGGCTTCAACACCCATGATGTCAACAATTAAACCACCTTTAGTACGGCTTTTTACAAATCCGTTGATGATTCTGTCGTTTTCTAGAGCCTCATTAATAGACTCCCATGATCTTTGGGTTTTTGCTCTCTTACGAGATAAGATTAACTGGCCATTTGCATCTTCAGGTGCTTCCACGAAAACGTCAACGGTATCGCCAATTTTAAGATCCGGTGTATCACGGAATTCAGATGTAGATACCAATCCGTCAGATTTAAATCCTACGTTTAATACTACGTCTTTGTTGTTGATTGAAACAACAATACCGCTAATGATTTCACCTTGATTGATTTGATTAAAAGTATCGGTATACATATCCTCGAACTTTTTACGGTCCTCGTCAGAGTATTTACCAAAAACTTTGTCGTCAGCATCCCAATCAAAATCTTGATCTGGAACGGCTAATGATGATTTGATCGCTTCGATCGACATTGTATCAGCTTCTGATTCAATGGTTTCTCTCTCAGTCAGACGCGCGTCTGCACCTTGAAGTTCGGCTTTTTTTGCCTCTAGTTCTTTTTCTGCTAATTGTTTTTTTGCCATTAAAAATTTAATCTCCTTTTCCCGTGAGGGACTACAAAGATACAAAATTTATTTTATTGACTAAATTTTTTTGATAAATGTTATTGATTTTGAAGTGCTTGTATAAAACTTAGATGCACTTCTGTGATATTTCTTAAAATTCCAGAATTGTTCCTTTATCTTTAACTAAATATAAAGGTGATGGTGTATACTAACTAACTGTCTGAACGAGCATTTTGACGATTAATATATACTCATAACTACCTTACATGAAAGAGATACTTAAAATCGGCCTCGATTCCGCTGCGCCTTTTCCTATGCATACGGACTTTCATGCCGATAGGTTCGAGGGTTTTGAAGTGGATTTAATGAAACATATTGCCGGACATTTAAATTTTGACCTGCAATATGAAACTTCCTTATGGAAAAATATTCTCGAACGCCTGTATAAAGGGCAGCTCGACATGATCTGTTCCGCCGTAACCATGACTCCATCCCGTCAACGGATCCTTGAATTTAGCATTCCTTATTTACAATTCCGACTTTGTGCCGTGGTTAACCACGATAATGCATTCCATACCATGGTGGGGTTCGAAAACAGTATAATTGGTATTCGTACAGCGACCGAAGCGGAAAAGTATATTATGGAAAAATTTCCGAGTCATGAGATGGTGCATGCCGACCGTAACGTGGATCTCTACAAAATGCTGCTCAATAAACAGATTGACGTGCTCATTGACGATTCCCCCATTGCAGGTGCCTTTATTAAGAAGTATCCGCAACTTGAAATCGGCATGTTCCTGCCTAACACCCATTCTCAATATGGTATTGCCATGAAAAAGGGTGATCTGGCGCTTCGTCTTCGCATTAACGACACCTTAATAATGCTTAAGGAAAATGGTGTGTACCACCAGTTGTATAAAAAGTGGTTTAGCCAGATTGAACTCTAATTGCTTGTAGAATCTGAATGTTGGGTCTCCAGAATTTCTTTCAATTGTAATAGCCTGTCATAAAAGCTTTGGTATGCCCTGATGTGCCCATGTGCCTTTACCGTAATCACGTGGCTTTTAATAAATTTGGGAAGGTCAATAATTTTGGTAGCTTCATTCAAATACACCGATTCTGGCAAATCAATTCCCTCAAAATAGGCTTCTAGTTCTTCAATGGTCATAAATACAAAGATAATAGATTCTGGCCTGAACTTTTACCCAGGCCAGATGTTCCTGCTTTTAAAAAAGTGTGTTATGCCAGAACTTCCAGATTTACAGCTCTTCAGTCGCAACCTGCATCAAAAACTTGCAGGTTTGCAGTTGAATGAAATTGATGTGCCGGTATCCGGCAAACTAAATGTGCCTAAATCCACGTTAGAAAAGGCTATTGTTGGCCATACCCTCAAGTCCGTTAAACGGGATGGTAAGACCTTACATTTTATATTTGATAACGGTCATACGCTGCAACTGCATCTGATGTTAAACGGCGAGTTGGTGTTAGGGGAGGAAACTCCTAAACATACCATCATATCTTTCCGATTCAGCGATGGAAGCAAAGTATCACTTACTGATTTTCGCAAAATGGCTAATGCCACCCTCGATCCTGAGCCATCCAATGCCCCTGATGCACTCGAGGTTGATGCAGAATTTTTTGAAGCGTTGTTAGGTACAAAGAAAACCGCTATCAAAAACATTCTTCTCGACCAGCAGCTGATCCGGGGCATTGGCAACGCTTATGCGGATGAAATCCTGTGGCAGGCGCGTATCTCACCTTTTTCAAAGGCCGATCAAATTCCAAAAGCTAAAATTAAGGAGCTGAGCAAGGCGGTAACAACCGTGCTCCAGGATGCCGAAAAGCAATTGATAAAATCACATCCTGATATCATTAGTGGGGAAATCCGTGATTTCCTGAAAATCCATGGCGCAAAAATTAAGGAAAGCCCTACAGGTGCACCTGTGCTTATGAAAAAAACAGGTTCGCGGAAAACCTATTACACCGATGAACAAACGCTTTTTGAATAAGCACTAGTCTTTCCATCCCCCACCCAGGGCCTCGTATAAGTTTACAATTGCCTGCAGTTGTTGCAGCCTGTCGTTCACGCCACTTAATTGTGCAGCAAGCAAATTCTGTTCAGAGGTGAGCACGTCGGTGTAATTTGTTGCCGAGCTGTAGCGCAGTAATTCTTCAGTAAACTCAACTGCCTTTTCCAAAGCAGCCACCTGTTTAATACGCGAAGATTCTTTTTCAAGGGCCATCTGGTAAGCATATAGGGAGTTTGAAACCTCCTGACCAGCATTTAACAGGGATTGTTGGAAATTATTTAAGGCCTGGATTTGTAGTGACTGATTGCGGATGAGGTTTGCACGGTTGCTGCCTCTGGAGAAGATTGGTTGCGTTAATCCGGCCATCAGGTTATAAAAAATGGACCTGTTAAAGAAATTTTTAAGTTGCAGGGAAGATAAACCCCCAGAGGCACTCAATGTTAAGCTGGGGTAGAACATGGTTCGTGCAACATTGGTATTTTCAAAGGCACTCCTAAAGGCATATTCCGCTTCTTGTACATCCGGGCGGTTGGCCAGTAATTGTGCTGGTACACCCACTTGCAAATCTTTAACCGATTGTTGATCGCTAAGTTTATTGCGGTTAATTGGTCCGGGGGGGCGTCCCAATAACACGCTTAAGGCATTTTCCACCGTCCTGATGTTCTGTTTAATATCAGGAATCGAAACTTCAGCATCATAACGGCTGGCTTCACTTTGCACCACAGCGGCACCATTAACCACAGCACCTTCTTTCAGGGCACGCATGGTTTCTACATTTTCTATTCTTTTCTTCAAGGTCAGCTCGGTAATGGCCAACTGCTGGTCGTAAGCCATTAAGGTGTAATAGTTATTCGCAATTTCAGCAATGAGGCGTGTTTGTATTGCCCTTCTGGCTGCATCGGTTTGCAGGAAATCGGCTATAGCTGCATTTTTTGAGCTGTTCAGTTTACCCCAGATATCAGCTTCCCACGATGTGCTTAGTTGTAATTGAAAGCTGCTGGTGAGGGTCCTGATATTAATTCCCGGGGGAAAGTTCAGGCTTGCTTCAGATGTTTTGTTTCTGCTGCCATTTACTCCTAAACTTAAATCAGGTAGAAAAGCCAGTCTAGCCTGGCTGAGTGTGGCCTGTGCCTGTACAATATTCTGTATGGCATTTTTTAGGTCGAGGTTCTCTGTTATTCCTTCCTGAATCAGTGCTTTTAAAATAGAATCGGAGAAGAGTTCCTGCCAGGGTAAATTGGCCATGTTAGTGGTGTCGCCTGTTGTGGCTTCACGGTAAAGACTATCTGTTTTTAAGTCGGGTCTTGCGTATTTTTTAGTTACGCCACATGCACTGATCACAAGCACCAGTACCGACAAGGCTAATATCTGCTTCATAATAGGGTCTTTCATGTTCAGGAAGCTAATGGTTCACTATTCCACATCATCGTAGCTTTTTGGTGGTGGGCCGCTTATTTTTTCCTGCAGGGTTTGGAAGAAAATAAACAGGATGGGAATAGCGAATACCCCTATTAATGTACCGATTAACATGCCACCAACGGCACCAGTACCGATAGACCGGTTGCCTATTGCACCTGCACCACTGGCGAACATTAAGGGCAGTAAGCCGAAAATAAAAGCACAGGAAGTCATCAGGATTGGCCTTAACCGCGTATTGGCACCCGCTATGGCGGCCTCCACTATGGGCATGCCTTCTTTTCTTCTGTCGAGTGCAAACTCCACTATTAAAATTGCGTTTTTCGCCAATAGCCCGATGAGCATAATCAAAGAAATCTGCAAATAAATATTGCTGTTTAGCTTGAAGATAATAGAGAAGAGGTAGGCGCCTGCCAAACCGAATGGGAGTGTAAGAATCACTGCAAAAGGAAGGATGTAACTTTCATACTGTGCACTGAGCAGAAAATAGACGAAGATGAGACACAGGATAAAAATGAAAACGGTTTGATCACCAGAAGTAACCTCTTCACGGGTGAGTCCCGAAAATTCATAGCCATAACCTGGAGGCAGGTTTTCGCTGGCAACTTCCCGAATGGCTACAATAGCATCGCCGCTACTATAACCGGGATTTGGGGCTCCATTCACCGATATAGAGCTAAAAAGGTTAAAGCGTGAAATGGACTCTGGCCCATATAGCCTGGTTAAGGTAACAAATGTGGTAATCGGTGCCATGGTGCCATTGGCATTTCGTACAAATATTTTGCTCATGCCTTCCGGGTTAGCCCGGTAGGACGCATCTGCCTGCATCATTACACGGTATTGTTTGCCAAATTTGTTAAAGTTTGACGCATATATTCCCCCATAATATCCCTGAACGGTGTTCAGAACATCGTTTAATTCTAAACCTGCCTCTTTGACTTCGTCTAGATTCACTTCCAAGAGGAATTGTGGAATATTCGGATTAAAAGATGTGGTGGCATATTGTATTTCAGGTCGTTTTGAAAGTTGCGCAAGAAAACTATTGCTAATTTGAAAAAATTGATTGATGGTATGACCACCTTTATCCTGCAGTTGAAATTCAAAACCTCCACTCTGCCCAAAGCCCTGTAAAGTTGGTGGTTGGATAAAGAACACATTAGCCGTTCTGATGCCACCGGTTTTTGCAAACAGCTCACCAATTACATCGTTCACACTCCGTTTACGTTCTTTCCAGGTTTTGAGCCTTATAATGATCATACTATATGCACTACCGGCGCCCGCCAGAAAGTTTTGGCCATCAATACGCAGGGTGTTTTCTACTTCTGGAATGGTGTGGGAAATACTGTCGACTTTATTGGTTACTTGTATGGTACGCTCCAGAGAAGCAGCAGGAGGCAGGCTAATGTTTGCAAAAATAACGCCCTGGTCTTCGGTGGGAACAAATGTAGAAGGTGTAGTTCGCATGAGGTAATAAAGGGCGAAACTGGAGATCAGAATGGCCAGGCCCACCATCCATTTTTTGAAGGAAAAAAAATGTATAGCATTTTTGTATTTCTGAGTGAGACGTTCGAAACCGGCGTTAAAGGCAGCGTAGAAACGTTTTAAGAAACCTTTATGTTCTTCTTCTGTCCCATGAGGCTTTAAGAATAACACGCACAATGCCGGACTTAATGTGAGGGCGTTAATTGCGGATAAAAATATAGATACGGCCAGGGTTATACCAAACTGTTTATAGAAAACCCCCGTAGAGCCGGTAATAAAAGTTACCGGGACGAACACAGCCGCCATGACCAGGGTTATGGAAATGATAGCACCGGAAATTTCATCCATGGCATCGATGGAGGCTTTTCTGGATGAAGTGTATCCCTGATCGAGCTTGGCGTGCACCGCTTCAACCACCACAATGGCATCATCAACTACAATACCAATGGCTAAAATCAGGGCGAAAAGCGTTAACAAGTTAATGGTAAAACCAAACAGGTTAAGGAAAAAGAATGTTCCAATAATGGCAACAGGAACAGAGATGGCCGGAACTAGGGTTGAGCGAAAATCCTGCAAGAAAATAAACACTACAAAGAATACGAGGATGAAAGCTTCGATCAGTGTGTGAATTACTTTTTCGATAGAAGCGTCGAGGCTATCATTCACATTGTACAAAATGGTATAGGATATGCCTTTAGGAAAGTCTTTAGATGCAGCATCAAGTATTTTTATGGAATTGATAATTACATCACGTGCATTGGAACCAGGGGTCTGGCTAACGGCCATACCCACTGATGGTTTTCCGTTGGTTTCGGTTAAAGAGTTATAATTCAAAGCGCCCAGTTCTACCCGTGCAATATCTTTCAGCCGTAATATTTGCCCGTTATTTTCTGATCTCACCACAATGTTTTCAAACTCTACGACTGTTGTTAAGCGTCCTTTATATTTGATGACATATTGAAAGGCCTGGTCGCTGTTTTCTCCAAACTTACCCGGGGCAGCTTCAATATTCTGTTCGTTAAGGGCATTGGAGACGTCTCGGGGAACAAGCCCGTATTGTGACATGACATCAGGTTTTAACCAGATGCGTAAAGAATAATCGCGCGAACCGAATACCCGGGCATCGCCTACACCGGTCACCCTTTGTATTTGCGGTACAAGGTTAATTTTGGCATAGTTCTGTAAAAAGGTTTGGTCATAGTCAGGATCATCGCTATTAATGGAGAAAATTAATAAGTTACTGGTCTGACTTTTCGTAACAGTTACACCAGCACGTGTAACCTCTTCAGGCAATACACTCGTGGCCCTGGAAACTCTGTTTTGAACATTTACGGCGGCTAGATCAGCGTCGGTACCTACTTTAAAAAAGACATTAATACTGGCCGTACCCTCATTGCTGGAGGTAGAGGTTATATAGGTCATGTTCTCCACACCATTGATTTGTTCTTCAAGGGGGATCACCACACTATTTAATACAACATCGGCATTCGCGCCGGTGTAGCTAGCAGATACTTGCACGGTGGGAGGTGCGATATCTGGATATTGTGCAATGGGTAGTGCGATTAGGCCTATTAATCCCAGCAGCACTATGATCACAGATATCACGGTTGACAGAATAGGGCGTTGGATAAATCTTTTAAACATGACGCTTATTTTAAATCTGCATAGATGCTATTTGCATCTACATCAACAGGTTTTATAGGGGTGCCATCTTTGAGAGAGGCTACCCCTTCAAGGACCACTTTGTCGCCGGCTTTTAAACCTTTATCGACTACGAAAAACAAACCTGCAGCATTGGGCAGAATATCGATGGCAACGGATTTGGCTTTGTTGTCTGGCCCTACTGTAACGGCAAAAAGCTTGTCCTGTACTTCATATGTGGCACTTTGTGGAATCAGGATGGCTGATTTGATTTCATTGGGAATCCTGATGATTGCAGTACTTCCGCTTCTGATGAGACCATTGGGGTTGGGAAAAAGGGCACGAACGTTTGCCGATCCGGTTTCGGTATTAATGATGCCATTTACGGTTTCTATTTTTCCTTTTTTGTCGTAAAGTTTACCATCCGAAAGCACGAGTTGCACCGGAGGCAGGGAGGCTAACTTTTGAGCGTAGGTTTTGCCCTTATCTTCCATATTGAAATTAAGTAGGATTTTTTCATTAATTGCAAAATAAGCGTATACATTACCTATGCTTGATATTACTGTGAGGGGATCTGTGGTATTACTGTTTACCAAACTTCCCAACCGATAGGGAATGGATCCGACTACTCCATTTACAGGACTGGTAACGGAAGTATAGCCCAGGTTGATTTTGGCATTGGCTAATGCCGCCCGGGCTTGTGCCAGGCTGGCCAGACTGGCTTGGTAGTTAAATTGTGCTGATTCAAGCTCATATTTACTTACGATATCTTTTTCAACCAGCGGTTTTACTTTTTCTACGGCAAGCTTGGAAGCACTAACATCAGCTTCGGCACTTTTAATACTGGCCCTTGCAGTGCGTACATCCTGTTCATATTGCGGTGCATGGATGCGAAAAAGAAGTTGACCTTTTTTTACAATGTCACCTTCATCTACATAAATCTTGTCGATATAGCCGTCTACTTTAGGTCTGATTGCTATGTCTTGCTGACCACGAATGGTTGTGGGATAATCTGTGTTTAAAGTGGCGTCTCGAGGTTGCAGGGTTAATACTTTATAAGATTTAATATCGCCCGTCCCGCCACCGGGTCCATTTTGCCCCGTTTGAGTTTTATTGCCATCGCCGCCGCATGCATAGAGGAGGGTGGTAGTTGCGACAATAAAAATCGCCACTTTATTAGTTTTCATAGGTTCTGTATATGTTTCAGACTATCAAGGTTATATGTCGGCAATTCACGATGTTCTACTAACATGAATTTAGGCATAATAATTCATTGAATTATGAAATCATTACAAAAAAAAATGAAGGAACTCCAAAAAAATAAATTAAGATTTAATTTTTTGGAGTTATGTTGATAGAAACGGCTGCACCTTTTGCAAGGCAAAATCCAGTTGCTCCTGTTCAGTGATGGAGGTGTTATCTAAGATGATGGCATCGTTGGCACGTACCAGTGGACTCTCCTTACGTGTAGTGTCGGCGTAATCACGATGGGCAAGATTCTCAAATACTTCTTCCAGGGTGGTTTCCGTATCGCCTTTACTTTGCATTTCATTAAACCTTCTTTCGGCCCTGACCTTAGGGTCGGCAGTCATGAACAGTTTCACCTGGGCATCAGCAAAAACCGTGGTGCCAATATCACGGCCGTCCATTACAATGTTTTTCGATTTACCCATGCGCTGCTGCTGGCGAACCATCTCTTCACGAACCATTTTATTGGCCGCAACTTCGCTTACGTTTTCAGATACGGGCATTTTCCTGATTTCTTCAGAAACTTCCTCACCATTTAGCGTGATGTGACTTTCATAATCTCTGGAATGAAAGTTAAGCTCGATATGTTGTAACGCATCTATCACCGCCTGGGGGTCATTGATGTTTACTTGGTTTCTAATAAAAAATAACGTTACGGCGCGGTACATCGCTCCGCTGTCAATATAAATAAAACCCAATTTTTTGGCTAAAGCCTTTGCCAATGTACTTTTTCCGCATGATGAATAGCCATCAATTGCAATAACCAGGTTCTTTCTCATATGCCGGCAAAGTTAATATTTTCTATTTCAAATCCTTATTTTTGGTGCATGGTCCCTGTAAAAGAAGATATTTTAAAAAATGCACAGTTTAAAACCTCCAGAAGCGGGGGCAGTGGCGGTCAACATGTAAATAAAGTTTCCAGTAAGGTAGAGCTGATTTTAGCTATCAGAGAAGTACCTTTTCTAAATAAGGACGAGAAGGCGCTGGTTGAACAGCGCCTGGCCAACAGGCTTGACCAGGAGGGGGCGCTGCATATCGTATCGCAGGAAGAGCGAAGCCAGTTGTTAAATAAAGCGCACTGTGTTGTGAAGGCGGTAGCATTGCTTAAAGCGGCGTTGCATGTTGATAAGATACGTAAACCAACGAAAATCCCTAAATTGGCTCTTCAAAAAAGATTAGCTGGCAAACAAAACCAAGCTGTAAAAAAAGCGAACAGAAAAAAGCCCCAATGGGATTGAGGCTATTTAGTGTTAGTTAAACCGGTAAAAAAGGCTAATGGTACCATACTGGTGAGCCCTTGCTGCACTTTTTACTTCTTTGGTTTTAAAAAGTAAGCCGAAATCGGCGGAGAAACGACTGGAACTGTAATTAAAGCCTAACTGTTGTGCAAATACTATCGGCTTGACATCAAAAGTAATGGGGCTATTGTGGTTAAACATACTACCCTGTATAGTGGCATCGTAAGCAACCACATTAATTTGTGGTTTAGCATAGAAGAAAACCTCTTTATCTACTAATTTTAAAGTTGTGGCGTTATTTTCAATCTGCGCATGGTAATAAGCCGTATTAAAAAGCTGGTTGATCTTTCCAGCCCTGAACAGTATGCCTGCTCCAGCCCCACTAAAGGTGGTGCCTGCACGTGCATAACCTTCAAAAGTGAAGTCGGTCTGCTGGTTAGCCGAACGTTGTAATAGCTTGATGTATTGTGCAGATAAGTTAAGGGAAAGTTCATCTTTGATCTGGTATTCCCAGCCTTCGGGGTCGTAAAAGCCTACAACGCTGTGTAACAGTTCTTGTCCTTTTTGTGCTAAAGAAGAGGGGCCTGTAGTACCCACCTGCAAGCCTGCTTTCCATGCTTGCTCATCTTTCTTAAACCAGCTCATCACACCTTTGGTAAACAGGTAACCTGCAAATGGGCGATCCTGAGTACTTGGGTTTGGGGCATATCCCGAACGAGGGTTGTACATTTCCTGGCCTATCGCAATTTCGAAAGTTTTCTTTTCCATTTTTTCGCTGAGTAGCTGTTGGTTTAGCGCATGCCTGAAATTGATAAACAAACCGTTTGTATAATAACGGTCCTGCCCCATAAATAGGTAGGCATCGTTGTCGCTGCTAAATCCGAATTCATTTTTGAAAGTTTGGGCTTTCACACTGGGCATGGCAAAAAGGAATAGGGGCAAAAGCGCGTATTTTATGGATTTCATTAATAACGTATTTAAATAAAAAGCCCTGAACAAAGATTCAGGGCTTAAATATATTTATTTATTAAATCTATTTTAGTTTAATGCAGGCTTTAATTTAACAGATAAGTCCTGTGGGTTTTTTACTTTTTCTTTAGTCAACGCCGCATCAATTACTTCGTTCATTTCTTTTACATAATGGAAATTAAGGTCTTTAATATAGCTTTCTTTAATCTCCAGGATGTCTTTTTTGTTGGATGCACATAAAATAATGTCCTTGATATTCGCTCTTTTTGCGGCCAGGATTTTCTCTTTGATACCACCTACAGGAAGTACTTTACCACGAAGGGTAATCTCGCCGGTCATTGCCAGATTAGATTTCACTTTGCGTTGTGTAAAGGCCGATGTTAAGGCGGTAAGCATGGTAATTCCAGCCGATGGGCCATCTTTTGGTGTAGCACCTGCAGGTACATGCACGTGGATATCCCATTGGTCAAACAGTTCATTTCTGATATCGAACAGGTGGGCGTGCGCACGAAGGTAAGCCAGGGCAATAACAGCAGATTCTTTCATTACTTCACCTAAGTTACCTGTTAAAGTTAATTTGCCTTTACCCGGGCTTAAGCTTGCTTCAATGAACAGAATGTCGCCACCAACCGATGTCCAGGCCAAGCCTGTTACTACACCAGCGACTTCATTTCCCTCATAAAGGTCTTTGTCGTAGACCGGCGCGCCAAGTATTCTTTCCACATCCTCCGCGTTAAGATTAGGTTCATAGGTTTCTCCCATGGCGATTTTTGTGGCTACACCACGCACCAGGGAACCTATTTTCTTCTCTAAGCCACGCACACCCGATTCCCTTGTATAGTCTTCAATCACCTTTTCAATAAGGTTAGCTTTCAAGCTAATGTCCTTGTTGTTAATGCCATGTTGTTCTTTTTGTTTTGGCAACAAGTATTTTTTAGCAATTTCAATCTTCTCTTCGATGGTATAGCCGTTCACTTCTATAATTTCCATACGGTCTAACAAAGCCGGTTGAATGGAATTTAACGAGTTGGCTGTAGCAATGAACAAGACGTTCGACAAATCATAATCGGTTTCAATATAATGGTCGTTAAAGGCACTGTTCTGTTCCGGATCTAATACCTCCAGTAATGCTGATGATGGATCGCCGCGTTGGTCTGAACCTACTTTATCGATCTCATCGAGAACAAATACCGGGTTAGCTGCACCAGCTTTCTTTATGGATTGAATTATTCGCCCAGGCATGGCACCAATATATGTTTTACGGTGACCGCGAATTTCGGCTTCATCTCTGATTCCACCGAGGGCCATCCTTACATATTTACGGTTCAATGCTTTGGCAATAGACTTACCAAGCGATGTCTTACCTACACCCGGAGGGCCAACTAAACAAATAATAGGCGCCTTCATGTCACGTTTCAGTTTAAGTACAGCCAGGTATTCGATAATACGCTGTTTTACTTTTTCTAAACCGAAATGATCCTTGTCTAATACCTTTTGAGCTCGTTTAAGGTCGAAGTTGTCTTTGGTAAACTCGTTCCAGGGTAAATCAAGCAGTAATTCAAGGTAGTTAATCTGGATAGAATAATCTGGCGCAGCAGGGTTCATTCGTCCCATTTTCTCCAATTCCTTGTTAAAATGCTCTTTTACCTGGATAGACCATTTCTTTTTCTTAGCTCTGGCTTGCAAAGCTTCATATTCTAAATCAATAGAATTACCACCTAATTCTTCCTGAATGGTTTTTAACTGCTGGTTTAGGAAATAATCACGCTGTTGTTTATCTAAATCTACACGTACTTTAGATTGAATCTGATTTCTAAGCTCCAGCATTTGTAGCTCCAGGGTCAGCAATTCCATCACCATTTCAGCACGTTCCCGCAAACCTGTCATTTCGAGCATCTTTTGTTTGTCAGTAACATCTGCATTCATATTAGAAGAGATGAAGTTGACTAAAAAGGATGTACTCTCAATGTTTTTCAGTGCAATACCTGCCTCACTGGGAATATTAGGTGATAGCTGAATGATTTGCGAAGACATTTCCCGAATAGAGGCTATTAATGCCTTAAATTCCTTATCAGGTTTTTCCTTCGTTTCTTCAAATTTCTCAATAGTTACTTTAATATAAGGCTCATTTTGCACTTCTTCCAGTAACCTGAAGCGCTGTTTACCTTGTATAATCACAGTGGTATTGCCATCGGGCATTTGCAGCATCTTAATAATGTGTGCTACGGTACCTACTTTATTTAATTCGTCGAAGGTGGGATCTTCAATGCTTGCGTCCCGCTGCGAAGCCACACCAATAATACGGTCGGCTTTATAAGCTTCTTTAATTAGTTTTATCGATTTATCACGTCCTACAGTGATAGGAATAACAACACCTGGAAAAAGAACGGTGTTTCTCAATGGTAAAATGGCAAGTACATCTGGCGTTTCCTCATTATCCATCTCTTCTTCGTCTTGTGTGGTCATCAATGGAAAAAATTCGGTGTCTTCATTTATAATGGGAAGTGCATTGCCAAAATTAAGCTGATCTTTTATATTCATTAAAAATCTTTTTTATATATGTTAAGCGACAAGTTGACAGTATGTCGCCTTTTGGATAAACTATACGGTCTCTATCACCTAAATTCAACTCTTGTGCCAAACCTATATTTAATGTTAAAAAGGCAGGTGTGCAATATTTTTTTGTCTAAAATCATAATTTCAATAATTAAGCGTTTTAGTTTTAATTCTTAAATGGTACAATAGTTGCCTAATATCTATCTTATTTATAACTTTATTTTTTTTAATAAAAATTTTGATGAACTATTCCAAACAAGTGTTTTTGCTTTTATTCATGTTTACGTCTGCTACAGCGGTATTTGCACAGAGTGGATATGACAAATTAGGGATGCAGGCCATGATGAAAGGCGATTTCAAATCTGCGGTTAAACAACTGGAAAAAGCAGGGGTAAAAAGTCCTAATAATACGAATGTCTTAAAGATGTTAGGTTATTCCTATTACCAGTGTGGAGATTATGACAATGCAATTTCTACTTACACTAAACTTATTTCCTTAAAGCCTACTGACTATTCGGCTTACTATTACAGGGGAAAAGCCAGACAGAACATCGCAAATGATCCAAAGGAATCTTTAAATACAATGCGCGACAATTTCTATTTGTCGGCAATTAAAGATTTCTCTAAAGCTATTGAGATAAATGGAGAGGAAGATGCGCAATTGTTACAAAACAGGGGTATTGCCTACAAAGACTATGCAATCTTTAAATCGTTTAAGATTAAAAAGAAAGCAGAAAAGACCGCTTGTATTACTTTGTTTAACAGTGCATTGAGCGACTTCCAAAAGATTCTGGTGATCCAGCCTCAACGTAAGGATATCATCTCGTTGATGGATTATGTGAAAGCACAGGTGACCAGTTTAAAGTAGTTAAGGGTTGAAAAGGGGCTAAGGCCTTAAAATTCATAAAAAAAG
>NZ_JAZQNU010000202.1:0-12739 GCF_045627485.1 Pedobacter sp.
TGTTACAACAACTTCGGTAAGGTCCATACCATCAGAAACCAATGCTACATTAATAATGTTTGAACTTCCTACTGGCACTGTTTGTACAACATAGCCAACAAAAGAAAATTCTAATGTGGTTGTTGAGCTAGGCACAGTAAGTGAATATTTACCGGTTGCAGAGGTTTGGGTTCCAGTTTGAGAACCTCTAATTTTCACTGTTGCTCCAGGGAGCGTTGTACCATCCGGGCTGGATGTAACTGTACCAGTGATTGTCCGGTCTTGCGCGACTGCCACATGGGCAATACACAACAATACGAACAAGATTTGTAATAGTTTTTTCATAATCGAAATCTGGTTAATTAGTAGTTTTGTTAATTTTAACTCAATATAGAAACTTTAATGTAAATAAATTAAAAAAAATAAAATTGAGCTAAATTATCATCTAAAAAAAACCTAAACACCCTACTTTTATTAGTAAATTAACCTAAATTCTATTATGAATTTTAATAACGTCCTCTATAATTGCTCGTTTCTACACTGCAGAGGCATATTATTTAAATAGATCCTAAAAATTCTATGAATACTCTTTAAAAATACCTTCCATTATCAAGAAAAACACCATAATGAATTCATGTCACCACTTTATTTATAGCCAAATCATATCATTATAAGGAAAAATGAACATTTGAATTAAGTTTTGATTGCAGCCAACCCCATGCAGGAGACAAACAACCTACTCAGCATGCACAAAAACGCCATATATTTTTATTTCTTTTAACTCAAACCATCACCGGGAAGTGTTGCTTTAAGCTGAATTATTAACTGAAAAGCATAATAAAATGGAACCGTTCAGGATTTCCCGATTCGAGGGCACAAGGTTTTTCTTCTCATCAAACGCAGGCGCTGACTGAATACCACTACTAACTACGTTACTTACCGGGATTGGAATATTGTGGCAGAAGACACGCGAATAACAGAGGATTCGCAGCTTTTTTAAAAGAGATCAGTCGAGTCGATACCAACTTTAACTCGAGCCAGACTGTTGGTGGTTTTATAGGGGTGGCAAGATCTATTCAATACCATTATCAAACCATCCTGAATGACTTCGACGGCCGATCCACAAATGCCTCTGCTGAATCATTGATCCTTTTTGACTTGATCCCCTTTTTCTGCAAAATAAGAAGAATGTTTTGGTAAAATAAAAAAGGCAAGCGACCGTTTTACGTGCTTGCCTTTTTGCTCCCAAGACTGGGCTCGAACCAGTGACCCTCTGATTAACAGTCAGATGCTCTAACCAGCTGAGCTACTTAGGAGTCTTTATTCCCATCCGAAGTTCATTTTAAATGATTAAAACTTCCTTCGTTTTGGGATTGCAATATTAGGACTATTTTCTGGCTTCTGCAACATCAATTTGAAATAAAATAAACAACGTTTATAAACTATTGGTTTTCAGCAAAAAAAAACAATTGTAGCAGGAGTAAACAGCGATTCATTGATAGAAAAGCGATAAGAAGGTGTTAAGCCGCCGTTAAGAGGGTGTTAAAAGGGCTACAGCCGTTCAAAGGCCCTTCAAAGGCCCTTCTAAAGCCCTTCTAAAGCCCTTCTATCTATAGCCCCGCGTGTCTTGTATTAACATAGCTATACACGTGTGAAATTAATTAGGTAATGGTTATACAAGTAGTCTTGTTACTACTAATTGATTACATTGATTTTTTGTTCCTAAATGCTGTTTACATTTCTTAATATGGACCTATCAAATTTCCTTTATTTAGGTTACAGCGTGCTATATTGAAATACGGGATCAAGTCAAAAACTTGTGGAGCAAGGTGATTTTTATGCATAAAGTTGTGTAAGGCGGTACAAGAAAAACTCAATGCTTCTTACACCTCTAAACTGACTTCTGAATGCTTTTATTTTTGCATTGAAAGATTCTGCTGAGGCATTTGTAGACCTTTTATCGAAGTAGTTTAGGATGGTTTGATAATGATATTGAATAGATCTTGATATCGTGTTAAACGACTTAAAGCCCGACTGTCTTACTGCCTCATGCCATTTGGCAAGTCTTGCCAAGCCATAAAGCTTGTCGGTGGTTTTCTCAAAGATGTTGCTTAGATTGATGCTTAAGTTGTAAGCTTGTTTAAGTTTAGGGTATTTTTCAAAGAGTAGATCCGCACGTTCTTTCTGGCTTTCAGACCAGGCATCAGGCCTTCTGTATAATACATAACGGCTTCTGGCCAGGAGTTGTTTAACGGTATCTCCGTTTGAAAGTATTTCAGCACGGAAGGCTGTTTTGGCTTTTTTAGCCTGGTCTATTGCTTCATTTTCTGCATCTAAAGCTTCCCAGCGATACTTTATCCGCATTTCCTGTAGCGCTTCAGTAGCGAGTTTCTGAACATGAAATCTGTCGGTCACCCGAACCGCTGACCGGAAGCAGCGCTTTGCAATGAGCTCCATATTGCCTGCCATATCCAGGGTAATCTCGGTGACTTTCCTGCGTAGCCTTTCAGGAATTTTCTGAAGTACTTCTATCACTGTTTCCGCCTTTGTGCCGGCAATAATGGCTACGATAGCGCCCTTTCTGCCCTTGGCAGCCTTATTGGTAAGTATGGTATAAAGTTCTCCCTGAGACAAGGAAGTTTCATCAATGGATAGCTGAGCCCCTAAGTTCTCAGGGTATAGCAGCCACTTTTTTGCATGAGATCTTTGATTCCAGTCCTTGAACCCACTTAATGACTGGCGGTAGTTACGCTGCAGGGTTTTTCCCTTTACCCCATAAAAACCACCAACAGTCTGGCTTGAGTTAGGGTTGGTATCGACTGATCTCTTTTAAAAAAGCTGCGAATCCCTCTGTTATTCGCGTTCCTTCTGCAACAATATTCCAATCCCGGTAAGCAACCTTGTTAGTAGTGGTATTCAGCCAGCGCCTGCGTTTGATGTGAAGAAAAACCTTGTGCCCACGAATCGGGAAATCCTGAACGGTAATGGCAGGAAAAAAACCTTTTGAAAGCAGCTTCTCACCATCAGGCACATCCGGCGTCGTATTGACTTCCTGAAGGTCTAAATGAAATACATCTTCTTCCTTCCGAACTTCTTTAAGTTCAAAAAAATCAAGAATGAAATCTGGGAGCAATAAGCTTATTAAAGAATGGTAACCGTCCTGCATGAAGTAAGAAATCTAAAACAGCAAAGCTAAAAATATAAGGCTTGCTCCACAAGTTTTTGACTTGATCCACTTAAAGCCCGACTGTCTTATTGCCTCAAGCCATTTGGAAAGTCTTGCCAAGCCAGGTCTATCCCCAGTTTGCCTGCTGCTGCCTTTATGGAGCCATTTGCTCCGACAGCAATACAGCCATCTCCTTAAGGCCACATCATACATTCGTTTTTCATCTTACTCAAATTCAATCCCTTTGTTTAAACCTGCCCTCCTCAACTTCCAACCAATTGTAGCAACTCCAACCTAGTTATGTATCTGTGACCTGGATCAAAACAGTAACGATGCTTATATTTTATAAGCGTTATAAGTACGGGTTTTAATGATAAATACTGGTCGATATGTTTAAGAAATTAACGAGCATAAGCCTTTTACGACTTGTTTGTATTGTTAGCTAATCTCTGTATAATCAACATTCTTCAAAAACTTTTAATATAAATTTACTTTCCATACTCAATAATAATGCATTAGAAGATTTGTTTCGTTAATCGTGAATTTGATTATTTAAGACATTTATATACGAGTTTATCAAGTTATGTTTTGATTGTAATGTGAAAATCGATCATAAGGATGGGTAGCAATTAATTACGTATATTAGATTAGTTCACAGGATGTTAGACGTATTTTCACAAACAACATGCTACCCATAAGATGATAACAATTGACAACTATTTTGACAATCATTACATGCATCGAAGCAACTGGTTGAGAGCTGCCGTTCTTGGTGGAAATGATGGAATAATCTCAATTTACAGTCTTGCCATTGGCGTTGCGACTGCAAGTTCGACAAGAGAACCAATTGTTTTTGCAGCTGTAGCCGGACTTGTTGCAGGGGCATTGTCTATGGCGACAGGAGAATTTGTTTCTGTTAGTTCTCAAACAGACCCTGAAAAAACAGACATCAAAAGAGAATCAGGAACTTAAAGAAATGCCAACAGAAGAACTTAATATTCTGGCTCAGATTTATGAGCGGCGAAGCCTAAAAAAGGAAAGTTTAAAAATTTAAAATTCATAATCATGAACGCAACACATTGGCATTTAGTGATAAATCATTTATCAATCGTTTTCCCAATTGTGGGAGTAATCGTAATGGTTATAGGCCTCCTGTCAAAATCAGAAGCTGTTAAACGAACTGCATATATAATTTTTATATTGGGCGGATTAGCTTCAATAGCAGCAGTAACCACTGGTGAAAGTGCGGAAGAAGTTTTAAAAAACATAAGCATTACTACAGAGAATTATATAGAAATTCATGAGGAATCGGCAGAAGTATTTTCCTTTCTATCTTATATATTAGGAGGCTTTTCTATATTCGGACTATGGGCAACTTTAACACAAAAAACATTTTCAAATATTGTTGCCGTAATCATATTATTTTTCTCTCTATTCGTAATATTTTTCGGTGCACAGTCAGGAACAACTGGTGGAGAAATAATGCACTCGGAAATTAGAAAATAAAGTGCCGTGGCAGGTAACAACATAAGTTTGAAAGTGGAGAAAACAACTGCAATATGATAGCGGAAGCAACGCTTAATTCAATTACTAAAAATTAAACTCGTATTTAATTAACTCCGCACTTATTCTGGCGCCTCCAACCCCATGTCGGCCCACTCCTCTCTTGACGGTCCATAAATTCCCGGAACCGGCAAATCAAGCATGCGCATGATTACAGTCATTTGCCCACGGTGGTGGCATTGATGTGTAATCAATCCGTGTAATACCTGGCCTTTCGCCATTTGCCCTCCATACATCTCTACCTTTTCCGATAAAGCAGAATCTGTCCATTTAGAAGGCACTGCTTTACCAAGCTGTGCAGCATAATCTTCATAAACTGCAGTAAGTTCATGGATTGATGGAGGTATTGTTGCACGTTCAAGATGATCGGTCGCAAACAATCCTGCACGGAATCCTATTCCAGACGTGATTTGAGTGATATGCCAGGCCAGGCGTTCTAAAGAACGGACGTGAGGATGCACAATTGTGGCACGTTTATCATCGGTAATCCTATGAAGAATTTTAACTGTCGCTGCTGTCTCATCCTGCCAGTCGGCTATAAAATCATTAATATTTCTGTACATAACACAAGATTATCCCTAACATTTCAGTACAACAAATATAATAAATTAACTAATTTAATTAGTATCATGTTGCAAATTAAAAGCTAATAATATTAGTTTTTAATTTGGTTTATAGGACTTAACTTGCTTAATTTTGTAAAAGCTGTTGAGCTGAAAATCACATCTGTTCATAGCACTAAACGTTAAACTAAATGATTGAGCTAACCTATTTTAACCCTTTAGAAGCAAACAAAGCCTACCAGTTGATCCAACTCCACGCCGGAGACCCCTGGGAAGTAGTTTATGAAGGGGAAATCCTGGCCAGCATTGTTAAGCGCGACGGCACCTGGAGCAGTGCAGATGACACTAAACTTTACCAGCAGCTAATCCTGGCTTTCGGCGCTTTGATCGACCAGCAACATTTCAACCGGTTGCCACTGGAAATTGAAAAACACTGGTCCGATAAAGTGCAAAAAGCCATCGTCCAGGCAGATGACAAATACATGGTAATTTGCAAACCTGGGATAAATTTTGACCGCTTTGAAAAAGTGTTCCGAACTTACATCCCAAGCTTGGTGGCTGACGACTGGCAAATCTCTTTCCATGTATATGATGCAGAGATGTCCAACGATTTCGAAGCAACTGTTAAATACAAATTACTGGTTTAATCATGGAACAACTTAGTTTTTTTAAAGAAGCAGGTCAGACGCCGGGATTACCGCCTGAATTATTGGAATACAACCCAGGTTTTTGTGATGAACATCAAAGCAGCTATTTGTTGAAAAAGCTGATTGCCGTAACGCCCTGGACACAAAAAATCGTTCAGATGTATGATAAGCAAGTGGTTACCCCTAGGCTGACGGCCTGGTATTCCGATCCTTCCATACATGATTATACCACCATGCTCCATGCTTCCCCCCACCCCTGGACCGCCGACCTGCGCATGCTTAAGGAAAAAGTAGAACGGGTGGCCGGCATCACGTTTAATAGTGTGTTATTAAATTACTATCGTGATGGAAATGATTCCGTGGCCTGGCACAGCGATAACGAAAAAGCCCTAGGCACGCATCCGGTAATCGCTTCTTTGAGTTTTGGGCAGGTACGTTCCTTCGATATTAGGAACAAACAATATCATCGCCACAAATATGCAATTAAACTTGAAAGCGGATCATTAATGATCATGAAAGGAAACTTACAGCAGGATTGGGAGCACCGAATCGCTAAATCTGTTAAACCCATGAAGCCAAGAATTAACCTGACCTTCAGGGTAGTCATCTAATTAATGTTTACACCGCTACCATTGTACCACAAAAACTGGCTATATCGTACCCCAATAACCCATCAGCGAGGCCCAGTTAATTGCATAATATGGCAACCATTAGCTTGGTCATCATTTTCGCAGTCTTAGTTAAATAGTCAAGCTCCCAGCTAAGGTCGAGTATTTGAAAAGTTGTTTAAGACAGCATTACCTGATCCAGCGGTGCCAGAATTCCCGCACCAATGCTTATTTGACTATAATCGACTCGTAATCCTTCCAGATTTTTACTTCTACCTAGCCTTTTCAAATCGAATATGGCGCAATTAAGCCTTGCAATGCAACTGTTAATAAAATTACATGAAGTTAAGATCAAGTCATTATTTGCTAATATAGACCTACGTGTACACACCAATTCTTCCTAGTTTTATAGCTATTGAAGAACTCATGGCTGACCATGGCCAAACCACAATATAAACCAGTGAAAAAGACTAAACTATGAGAATGTACAATGTTTGCTGCCGTATGATACTATTTATTGCCGTATTCTGGCAGGGTGCCTTTAGCGTCCGGGCACAAAGCGGCGACCAGATATTAGATGGAATCGGTGAAACAGGAATGGTTGCCCGTTACTTATTTGCAGGGGATTTTAAAGATTGGTCCCGCAATAACCTCCATTCAAAATTTCATGGCACCGAAGCTAAATTCATCAAAGACCCGCGCTTTGGGCAGGTATTATCCCTCAGCGGGGACAACAATGCCTTTATAAGTCTGCCAGCAGATGTGTTAACGGACCTGGAGTCGCTAAGCATATCTGGATGGATTTTCCTTCGTTCTGAACAACCTGGACAACGTTTCTTCGATTTTGGAAAGCATGGCATTCAGCACTTTTTTGCCGCTCCTGCTGGCACAAAAAACCAGAAAGGGTATCAAGTGGCTATTTTCAAAACGGGAACACAGGACAAGGGTGCCGTAGCTCAGGTAATACCCACTAATAAATGGGTACACCTGGCCATTATCATTGATGTGGCATCAAAATCTATGGTTACGTATGTAGATAGTAAACCGGTTGCCGAAACGAACAACATCCCTGCAGATCTGGCTGCAACATTCGGACAGCAAGGCGGTAAAAAACCCACACTATATATTGGTAAATCGCTAGCACCGGGTGATCCCAACCTTAACGCCATGGTCCACGATTTCCGTATTTATAGGGTTCCGCTAAGTAGAAAACAGGTGGCCAGTGTCTATTTTAACGCATTGAAAGTGGTGCGTGAAGATGCAGCGAAGATGGGTAAAACTGAAGATAACCTGCCGCAATTTGCTGAAAACAACCCACAGCTTTACAACAGTTTCCTGTTGAAGGTAGCTGATGTGGAAGTGGAAACGGAGCAGGGAATTTTACCTCGCTTGCCTAGTTACACACAAGGGACATACCGTAATAACATGGCTGGCCCTAAAGTACGTGTATTGTGGCCCGCAGATAAAGACAATAGTGCCGTGCAAAAGCCGGGACGATATAAAATTACTGGTCGCGTTTCCGGAACAAATTTGTCACCAAAAGCTATTGTTACGGTAAAAGCATATACCAAATCTACGGCACCAGGTTTGAAGCTGGAGACCTTTGAATTAAACGATGTATCGCTAAAAACCGATGGCGAGAACAGGAAAACCAAGTTTGTGGAAAATCGTGATAAGTTTATTACCACATTAGCTACCACTAACCCCAACTCTTTTCTCTACATGTTTCGCCATGCCTTTGGACAGCCACAACCCGAGGGTTCAAAACCACTGGGTGTTTGGGATAGCGAGGATACCAAATTGAGAGGCCATGCCACCGGGCACTACCTCACCGCCATTGCACAAGCTTATGCCAGCACAGGATACGACAAAGATCTACAAGCCAATTTTGCTAAAAAAATGGAGGCTATGGTTAATACATTATACACCTTATCGAAACTATCGGGCACGCCAAAGCAAGGTAGCAATGCCGTGGTAGCCGACCCATCTGCCGTACCACATGGCCCAGGCAAATCAGGCTATGATTCTGATCTTAGCACTGCTGGTATCCGTACCGATTACTGGAACTGGGGAAAAGGATTTATTAGTGCCTATCCGCCAGATCAGTTTATCATGTTAGAACATGGTGCATCTTACGGCGGCCAGAAAACGCAAATCTGGGCGCCATACTATACTTTGCACAAAATATTAGCGGGCCTGATTGATGTGTATGAAGTTACCGGAAACAAAAAAGCACTACAGGTAGCTGAAGGAATGGGCGATTGGGTATATGCACGACTGAGTAAATTGCCGAAGGAAACATTGATTAAAATGTGGAACACCTACATAGCTGGCGAGTTTGGAGGCATGAATGAATCTATGGCACGCCTTTACCGACTTACCAATGAGCAGAAGTACCTTAAAACTGCACAGTTATTTGATAACATTGAAATGTTTTATGGCGATGCGGACCACACCCATGGATTGGCGAGAAACGTAGATACCTTCAGGGGCTTACATGCCAACCAACATATCCCCCAGGTAGTGGGAAGTATTGAAATGTACCGGGTATCGCAAAATCCGGACTATTATAATGTGGCTGATAACTTTTGGTATAAAACAGTTAACGATTACATGTACAGCATGGGTGGCGTTGCGGGGGCACGTAATCCGGCTAATGCAGAATGTTTTATCGCTCAGCCTGCTACATTATATGAGAACGGGTTTTCTGCTGGCGGTCAGAACGAAACCTGTGCGACTTATAACATGCTCAAATTAACCCGTAATTTGTTTTTATTTGACCAGCGTGCAGAGTTGATGGACTATTACGAACGTGGATTGTACAACCATATTCTGGCATCTGTAGCTAAAGACAGTCCTGCCAATACTTACCATGTTCCTGTAAGACCAGGATCGATTAAACAATTTGGCAATCCGCATATGACTGGTTTTACCTGCTGTAACGGCACTGCCATAGAAAGTAGCACCAAGCTGCAGAATTCGATTTATTTTAAAAGCAAGGACAACCAGGCACTTTATGTTAACCTATACGTGCCTTCTACCCTGCAATGGACAGAACGAAATGTAGCTGTAGAACAAACAACTAGTTTCCCTAAAGAAGACCATACCCGGCTAACCGTGAAAGGGAGTGGCAAATTTGATATACACGTGCGTGTACCTGGTTGGGCGACCAAAGGCTTTTTTGTAAACATTAATGGAAAAGCCCAAAAGGTAAAAGTTACACCTGGAACTTACCTTAAATTAAGCCGCAAGTGGAAAGATGGTGACCAGATCGACATAAAAATGCCTTTCCAGTTTCACCTTGATCCGGTGATGGATCAGCAAAACATAGCCAGTCTGTTTTATGGACCAATATTACTTGCTGCTCAGGAGCCCGAGGCAAGAAAAGACTGGCGTAAAATAAGTTTAGATGCTGGAGATATTGGTAAATCTATTCAGGGTGACCCGCAAAAACTAGAATTTACGGTAGACGACGTGGTCTTTAAACCATTTTACGACACCTACGGACGCCATTCTGTTTATATAGACGTCACGTTGAAATAATTTTGCAGCAAATCTGGTCTGGCACCCCTTACAAAAAAAATGCCCCTGAATAATGATCCAGGGGCATTTTAGCATGACGGTGAAATTATTATATTATTCAGTTTTTGTAGATTTTTTAGCTGGTACGGTCCAATAATAAATGGTTGCACCATCAACTACCTCCGTTTTATCCGGTTGCCAGTCGCCCATATCAAAAGCATGTGAAACAATACGTGTACCTGGTTTAAGGGCAAGTATTTTAGGACGTAGTTTCATGTTTACCGAAGGCAAAAGATACATGGTAATCACCGTAGCTTTATTCAAATCGGTTTCAAATAAATCGGCATTCACAAATTTCACCCTGTTTGAAACGCCTGCTTCTTTGGCATTAGCATTGGCTTCGGAAATCCTTTCCGGATCAATGTCAAACCCTACTCCTGTTACACCATAATCCTTTGCGGCTTTCACCACGATACGACCGTCGCCGCATCCCAGATCATACAGCACGTCACCTTTTTTTAAATTAGCCAATTTTAACATGGCTTCTACCACAGGTGGCCGTGTGGGTACATAAGGAACATCGAGTTTAGGTTTCGGCATTGAGGTTTGCTGCGCTTCCTGAGCAGCTACCGGCGCAAGGCCACCAACAGCCAAAAACATAGAGACAAGAATAGTTTTTACTGGTTTCATAATTTTTCATTTAGGTTTAGGTCACATTAATTAATTACAACTCATTGATTACAAAATCATTGACTATTAATCAACAACGATTTTATGGCTTTGTTTAGCACTGGCCCGTTGATTTTTTACACGAAAAACAAAGAGCATAATTCCCCCGGTGGCCAATACCCCTACACCTACCAGCGCCCCGATACCGGTATAAGCCAGACTTGAATATAATAAGTACGCACTACTGAGGCAAAAAATAATAGGCAACACCGGATACAAAGGCACACGAAACGGCCGCGGAGTGTCTGGCTCCTTTTTGCGTAAAACAAATAATGAGATGCCAACCAGGAGAAAGAAAAACCAGAAGACAGGTGCGGTATAATCAATAATGGTCTCAAAGCCGTTGCGTGTAAATAAGCCAAGGCTAATAAGGGCGAGAGAAATCAACCCTTGTATGATAAAAGCATTTAATGGCCCGGAGGTTTTACGGTTCCATTTGCCCAGGGATGAGAAAACGGGAAAATCCTTTCCCAGGGCATAATTAGTTCTGGCACCAGTAAAAATGGTGGCATTAACAGAGGTGAGTGCAGAAATAGCTACCAATATACCGATCAACCAAACGCCTGTAGGGCCCCAAACCATTTTAAGGAGGTCTACACCTACGGCATCGGATTTAGCCATTGCCTGGTGGCCCAGGGCTCTGAGAAAAGCAAGGTTGATGAGCAGGTAGATGAGGGTAATGATAACCAGACTGATTAATAACGCCTTTACCATCCGTTTCCGGCCATCCTTTAACTCGGCTGAGATATAAGCGGCTTCATTCCAACCCCCAAAAGTAAGTAGTACAAAAACCATGGCTAAGCCCATAAAACTACCAGAATCTCCAGTGCTGGGGGGCAATGCAGCTGCAGTGGGCTCCGGAGTAAAAGAAGGTGCAAAAAACAAACCGGTAGTAATGACAATTAATGCACCTAAAACTTCCGTCGCGGTAAATAATTTCTGTACACCTGTGCCCAATTGTATACCTGCGGCGTTGATACCTGTTAAAACAATAACCACCAGCGCTGCATAAATTACTGATGAATACTCCCCTAAACGATAGAGCTGGGAAAAGTAATCGCCAAAAATAAAAGCCAGCAAGGCAATAGACCCGGTTTGAATGACTGTCATCCGGGCCCAGGCAAACAAAAAAGCCGCACGCTTTCCATAAGCCCTCCTCAAAAAGTGATAATCGCCACCTGCGTTAGGAAATGTGGTGGTGAGTTCTGCATAACAGAGCGCGCCAATAATGGAGACAACCCCGCCGAGTACCCAGGCGAGTAAAAAAAGGCTATCGCTGCTTGTATTTGCAGCAACTAGGGATGGCGTTCTGAATATTCCCGCACCAATAACGATCCCAACGATAATGGCGATGGCATCACTTAAACTCAATTGTGGTCTTGGTCCTGCTGCTTCACTGTTTTGCATGTCCATAGAAGTAATTGTAAGGTATTAGCGATCTGCCAGAATATTACAATTTAAAGTTGTATAATGTTCAAACAAGTGTAGTACAAAAACAAAATTGGCGCAAAAGCGAAAAGTTCGATACCTTAGCAATGTTGGCGTCTCTCTACTTTCGGCACGAATACTGTATTAAACTATGTTGCTTAAGAAAACATATTTGAAATAAGCAATTGTACCCTATATATTTAACTAACTATAATGAATAAGATACTCGTTACGACCGATTTTTCAAGCAATTCGCAGGCAGCCATCCGTTTCGCCATACAGTTGGCATCGCAACATCCGCAACACTTAACATTTTTCCACTCCACCAATATCGAAAGGCCAACAGGCTGGAGCAATGCTGTTTACCAGTCGCATGAACATAGCGAATCTACACAAGTGCTGAGAAAGCTGCAGGCCTTCGTTGCAGAAACCTATGAAAGCATGGGGCTGCCAGTTTCAGAATTTGATTGTGTGATTAAAAACAATGCTGCTACAGACCGAAACATTATACAATACGCCGAAGAAAACGGCTAC
>NZ_JAZQNU010000203.1:0-1572 GCF_045627485.1 Pedobacter sp.
ATCATTGAAGCAGGCACTCATTTGGCACCCAGTATCAAGGTGGCCGAAGCATCGAAAGCGATAGAAAACGCACAGCGTGATGTTAATATTTCTTTTGTAAATGAATTGGCACTGATTTTTGATAAGCTTGATATCGACACCTCCGACGTGTTGGCTGCAGCGGCCACCAAATGGAATTTCCTTCCCTATAAACCAGGTTTAGTTGGCGGTCACTGTATTGGTGTGGAACCCTACTACCTGGCTCACAAAGCAAAAGCTTTAGGTTATGCTCCCCAGGTAATCTTATCAGGCCGGCAGGTCAATGAAAATATGGGGATTTTTATTGCAAGTAAGGTGGTTAAATTAATTTTAGCTAAAGGGCCGATTCGAAAGGAAGATAAAGTTTTAATTCTTGGGTTCGCCTTTAAAGAAAATTGCCCGGATACCCGGAACACCCGGGTGATCGACATCTACCGTGAGTTAGAGCAATATGGTCTGGTGCCTGAAGTTTATGACCCCTGGGCGCATGCACCGAGTGTTTTAGCAGATTATGCGATTGAGTTATTGGATCAACTACCTAGAGAGCATTATAAGGCTGTTATCGTTGCCGTGGCCCATCAAGAGTTTTTAAAAATTGATTATTCTTATTTTAAAGAGGCCGGTGCTGTCATTTTCGACATCAAATCGTTTATTAACCGAGAATTTGTTGATGCAAGGCTGTAAAGACGAATAAAGTTTTATATTTTTAGGAAAATCTTTCGTTAAATTAATTTTATCTCCATAAAATGTTCTCCTTATTTAAAAAAAAGATCCTGGTCAAAGATTTAAAATGGATGGGTGTCGATATCCATTCACATTTGCTACCTGGAATAGATGATGGTTCGCCAGATGTGGGCACTTCTGTAAGGTACATTAAAGCGCTCAAGGAGCTGGGGATCACCAAATTTCATTGTACTCCACATATTTTAGCAGAATATTATCCGAATACCCCTGAAACGATCAATGCGGCTTTAGCCATATTGAAGCAAGCTTTAAAAGCGGCCAATGTAGATGTGGAAGTAACGGCTGCCGCTGAACATATGGTTGATGATACTTTCAGGGTTACGGACGAACTTTTGTGTTTACCCGGAAAACATATTTTAGTGGAAATGTCGTATTTGTCGGAAACGCCGAATATAGAGCAAGTTATTTTTGATTTACAGATTAAAGGATATAAGGTGATCTTAGCGCATCCCGAACGCTATAATTTTTACCATAAAAGTCATGACAAATTTCATCGGTTGAAAGATATGGGGGTGTTGTTTCAGATGAATTTACTCTCCATTGTTGGGTATTATGGGAAGGAAGTGAAACGAACCGCAGAGTATTTATTGGAGCACCAATGTTATGATTTGGCAGGAACGGATTTGCACCACGATAAACACCTTGAGATTTTGTCAAATTCGGTTCTTAATGGGAAAATACATGAAAAATTAGGGGTTTATCCGTTTAAAAACCAAGTTTTTTTCGTATAAAGGACTATATCAGCGGAGGGGATGTTTAATTCTTCTTTTACCAAAGAACTCGATATCATATAATAATCGCCAAAATGGA
>NZ_JAZQNU010000204.1:0-1673 GCF_045627485.1 Pedobacter sp.
GGTGATATCTGTGAATACGGGAGCGGTTCACCTTGCCGCAGCAGTACAGACACCTGTGGTTGTGCTATATGCACAAACAAATCCACAACATGTTCCCTGGCTCGTGAGTAACCGGGTATTACCCTACAGTGTACCGGACCATTTGAAGAGCAGGAACGAGGTGCTGCGCTGGGTAAACGAACAGCTTTATACTACGGTGATTCCCTATCCTGAAGTAGATGATATTCTCCGGGCATTGTCCACTATAGCCGGAAAAACAAGGCAGTAACCTCTTTTAAAACGACATGGTAATCTGTCGTTTTTGTCCAGTCGATAGTTGCATGCAAAGTTTTATCCAAGGGTGCCCAGCGTTCCATTTCACCATCCATACTAATAATTACACTCTGAGTGTGCAGGGCTGCCGCAAGATGTGATACCCCTGTACAGTTTGCTATCAAAGCATATGCCTGATCTATTAATACTGCTACAGTACCAATAGTAGTTTTACCTGCGGCAACAATGGGTGGGTATTTCATTAATTTGATCACTTCATTAACCACCGGTATCTCATCTTTGGTACCAGTAAGTACTACCTGGAAGCCGGATTTCAGGCAGTGGTCGCCGAGGGATGCAAAATAAAGCGGTGGCCATTGCCGCCAGTTTCCTCTTGAACCCGGATGAATAACAATATAATGGCCACTTGTTACCGGCAATTTGAGTCTGCGAAAGTCATCCTCGTCCTGATTTGTAATTGGGAATTCCAAGTCTGTACCTGTACTTGGCACCCCTAAAAAAGCCATTAATTCAAGGTATTTGGAAATTTCATGTCCATGTTTAGGATAAGGCATAAAATATAAACCATGCCCTATTATTTGAGATTCTGTTGAAAATCCTGCAATATAAGTCGCACCAAAAGTTTTGAGTAACTGGTTCACAATGGTGCCGTTTCCCTGCATTTGTATAACCATATCGAATTGATGTGCTTGTACCCGTTTAAGAAAAGCGTCAAACAATTCCTGGTTAAAATTCTGTTCAGGTAAGCCAGGATATCCTGGAAAAGCAATAAAATCGTTAAAATAATTGGAAAAGCGTGATACCAGCTCTTTGGCCCATGGTAAACCGATGAGGGTGATATGTGCAGACGGATGTGCTTTCCTTAACGAACGGATTGCTGGTATAATACATAACATATCACCCAGTTGTAGCGCCCTGAAAATAGCGATTGTTTTAATTGTTGAATCGATCATATTAAAAAAAGAGTATGCGATATTTTACAGATCCATATAAGCGCCAAAAGATGGAAAGGAACGGAATGACAAAGGATGTGATAATCATATCTGTTACCTGATTAAAAGATTTATGCCGGTCTTGCAGCCTTTTAGCGATAAATTGAGCAAAAAGCAGTACCAATGCAATTGTATTAATTACAGTTAAAATGTAATGTTGTTTTATAATACTCCAAACGAGTACAAATAATAACAGCAGTATGACGTAGTATAGGACTATGGACGATTTTATTTTTTCACGGTATAATTGCGGATGTTTTTTAAAAAGCAAGGCGTCATAGAGGCCTTTTTTTTGTTCTATTATGCTGATGCCCCAGGGCACTTCTCTAACAGGATGTACAACCAGGGCTTCTTCAATTGGCACAATATCTACCTGGCGAGTAATAAATTTAAACTGAATGTCACTGT
>NZ_JAZQNU010000205.1:0-29160 GCF_045627485.1 Pedobacter sp.
TTTTTTCCAATAATACCTGACATTTTCTGTTTTAAATTTAACACCCATCGAAGCAGTAGGGCTTCGTTCAAGGTGGATATACTTTCCCGTTAAGGGAGGGCAAAAATAAGAAAGAAATCTTAATTTTCAAACAGTTAGCGAATTAATTTTCAAATAAGTCAAAAATGTTCTTTACTGACACAGGAATGCCAGAGTGGCAAAATATTGATTACCCAACTAATTTATTACTTAAACTGAATAGAATTACACTGAGTACAATTAATCCAATCAGTACATACAGGTAATCTCTTTCTATCAGGAAACTAAAAACCGAAAAGACTATCCGGGTAATTGGTGTGAAAATTAATAATATGGTGCCCAGCTGAATGATCGCCTTGCCATCCATCACTTTTAAACCTGCTATGATAGGCTCTAACGCGGCATAGTGTGCATCAGGAACAAACTCACTATAATTCACATTAACATCATGATAGCCAAACAAATAAATAAAACCACCTATCAAAACCACAGACATTGATAAAATAACCCCCACACGAAGCAGCGTCCCCAAAATAAATTGCACATCTTCTTGTGCCGGATTATTTTTATCTACTATTTTCATAAATTTCCTGATAAGCCGTTATATATCATTTGAAAAGCAAGAAACACCACCACTATTGCAAAAATAAGCTTTAATTTATCAGTATTGGTTTTAACAAGAATCTTCGACCCCAGCGTTGCGCCACACAGCACGCCTACGGTTACAGGCATGGCAATTCCAGGATCAATCTGTCCCCTGTGGAGATATACTACCGCACTAGCCGCCGCAGTAACCCCCATCATAAAATTACTAGTGGTGGTTGAAACTTTAAAGGGCAAACGCATTATATTATCCATAGCCAACACTTTTAGTGCGCCAGAGCCAATACCAAGTAAACCAGAAATGATGCCTGCGAAAAACATCATCGCAAAACCACCAACAACATTATGTACGGCGTAATGTTTAACACCCTCGGCTGTTGGATAACTTCCATTAAGCTTAAAAAAGGTAGCTAATTTTCCACTCGTATCATCATCAGACCGATCCACCTTTTTCCGAACCATCATCACAGCTGAAAGCAGCAAAATCAAACCAAAAACAACAGCAATATAACTGGGATTAATATACATGGTTATTACAGCGCCAAAAATGGCACTCACCGTGGTGGCAATCTCCAGAAACATCCCAATACGAATGTTGGTAATGCCTTCTTTAACATAAGCAGCAGCCGAGCCTGAAGACGTGGCGATAACCGATACAATAGAAGCGCCAATGGCATAGTGGATGTCAACACCTAAAACCAATGTTAATAAGGGAATGATAATCACGCCACCACCCAAACCAGTTAAAGAACCAACCAGTCCGGCAAGGAATGCACCGACCAAAACAATTAGTGTGAAAAGGAGAACAGACATCGCCACAAATATACCATCTGTAAGCAGAACACAATAAAATTAAGTTTTTAATGTTAAATTAACAGAATTACATCGATAAGGTGGAGCGAAACAGCTTTATCAAGGTCAAAAACACACTATGTTAATGAAAAAATTTATACTTAAAACAATGGCACTGTTGTGCTTCGCCTTGCTGGCAAACTCCAGTATGGCCCAGGACACCGCTAAAGCAGATCCTTCCCTAAAAGGCCAGTACCAGCTAATGCTGAGTAAATCAAGAACCCTTGATGGCTATAAACTCGTCAACCCTACCCGTTTAGCTGATTTTTGGAAAAATGTACGTGATACCATCAACACGGAGCGTAAAGACTTGACAAGCGCCAGAATAAAAATAAGCGAACAACAAAAAAGCATAAATGAATTGCAGGCACAGATCCAGGGAAAAGATACAGCCCTAAGCTCTTCTAATGCTAAGTTAAACGAAATCACATTTTTAGGCATATCCTTTAGCAAGAGTACATATAATACAATTGTATGGACGCTGATTATCATTTTAGGTTTGGCCCTGGCCATCCTGATCTTTCGCTCAATCAAACTAGCGCACGAAGCAAAATACCGTTCAGATTTATATAATGAGATCGCTACTGAATACCAGAATTATAAGGTAAAGGCTAATGATAAAGAAAAGAAACTCGCCCGGGAACTGCAGGACGAACGTAATAAATTTGAAGAGTTTCGGAGTACAGGTCGGAAATAAAAACAACCCCCAATAAAAAAGGGCCTTTGCAAATGCAAAGGCCCTTTTTACTTACATAAAATCATTAAACTTTGATTTCAACTTCAACACCACTAGGTAATTCAAGTTTCATCAAGGCATCAACTGTTTTAGAGTTAGAACTATAAATATCTAACAAACGTTTGTATGCACATAATTGAAATTGCTCTCTTGCTTTTTTGTTCACGTGTGGTGAACGCAAAACAGTAAAGATTTTCTTTTCTGTTGGCAAAGGGATTGGTCCGCTTACCACTGCACCCGTAGGCTTAACAGTTTTTACAATTTTCTCAGCAGATTTATCTACCAAGTTATAATCGTAAGATTTTAATTTGATTCTGATTCTTTGGCTCATGATAGTTGTTTTAAAGCTGCCTGTTAGAGCTATTAATAACAGGCAGCTGATTATTTATTTTAGTTAATCTCCCGATTTAACTCTTCCTTTTGCTTTTGCAATCACTTCTTCCTGAACATTCCTTGGAGCTGGCTCATAGTGATCAAACTCCATTGTAGATGTTGCACGGCCAGAAGTAATGGTACGTAATTGCGTTACATAACCAAACATCTCTGAAAGTGGTACTAATGCTTTAATAACTTGAGCACCATTACGTGAGTCCATACCTTGCAGCTGGCCACGACGACGGTTTAAGTCACCCATAACATCACCCATGTTTTCTTCCGGTGTAAGCACTTCAATTTTCATGATTGGCTCCATTAATACCGGCTTACATTTTGGTAATGCTTCACGGAAAGCAGAACGCGCTGCAATTTCGAATGATAATGCATCTGAATCGACTGCGTGGAAAGATCCGTCAATTAAACGAACTTTCATATCAGGTAGTGGATATCCGGCAATTACACCGTTAGCCATCGCTGCTGCAAAACCTTTCTCTACTGAAGGGATAAATTCACGAGGAATCGAACCACCAACAATTTCGTTAACGAATTGCAAGCCACCTTTTTCGTAATCTGGATCAATTGGCGAAATGATAACCTGAATATCAGCAAATTTACCACGACCACCTGTTTGTTTTTTGTAAGTCTCACGGTGTTGAGTAGATCCAGTGATTGCCTCTTTGTAAGCAACTTGAGGAGCTCCCTGATTAACCTCCACTTTAAACTCACGTTTTAAACGGTCAATCAAGATATCTAAGTGAAGCTCACCCATACCGGAAATTACAGTCTGACCAGTTTCCTGATCTGTCTGAACTCTAAATGTAGGATCTTCTTCCGCTAATTTAGCTAAGCCCATTCCTAATTTATCAACGTCAGCCTGAGTTTTAGGCTCAATCGCTAAACCGATAACCGGCTCAGGGAAATTCATTGATTCAAGAATGATTGGGTTTTTCTCATCACAAAGCGTATCACCTGTTTTGATATCTTTAAAGCCTACTACCGCAGCAATATCACCAGCTCCTACGTTAGGAATTGGGTTTTGCTTGTTAGCATGCATTTGGAAAATACGTGAAATACGTTCTTTACCTTCAGAACGTGCATTGTACACATATGAACCTGCTTCTAGGTTACCAGAATAAACACGGATAAAGCACAAACGACCAACGAAAGGATCTGTTGCAATTTTAAAAGCTAAAGCTGCAAACGGCTCTTTTTCACTTGGTTGACGAGTAACTTCTTCACCTGTTTCAGGATTAGTACCTGTGATACCGTCTACATCCATAGGCGATGGCAATAATTCCATCACATAATCAAGCATAGTTTGAACACCTTTGTTTTTGAAAGATGAACCACATACCATAGGAACAATTTTAGCATCTAATACTGCTTTGCGTAAAGCGTCTAAAACTTCACGCTCAGTGATAGTATCTGGTGCATCGAAAAATTTCTCCATCAATGACTCATCGTAATCAGCCACTGACTCAAGTAATTTCTCTCTCCATTCTGCAACCTCATCTATCATATCTTCAGGAATCGGCACTTCAGTAAAGGTCATCCCTTTATCATGCTCGTTCCAAATGATACCACGGTTGTTAATTAAATCAACAACACCTTTGAATCCGTCTTCAGAACCGATAGGTAACTGCAATGGAACTGCATTGCTACCTAACATATCTTTAACTTGCTTAACAACTTTTAAAAAGTCAGCACCTGAACGATCCATTTTGTTAACAAAACCGATACGTGGTACATTGTAGTTGTTAGCTAAACGCCAGTTGGTTTCAGATTGTGGCTCAACACCATCAACTGCTGAAAACAAAAACACTAATCCATCCAATACACGTAATGAACGATTAACCTCTACGGTAAAATCTACGTGTCCTGGAGTATCAATAACGTTTACATGATATTTATGACCTCTGTAATTCCAATTTACTGTTGTAGCAGCCGAAGTAATGGTAATACCACGCTCCTGCTCTTGTGCCATCCAGTCCATGGTTGCTGCACCTTCGTGCACCTCACCAAGTTTGTGACTAACACCAGCATAATATAGAATACGCTCTGTTGTTGTGGTTTTACCCGCATCGATGTGAGCCGCAATACCTATGTTTCTTGTGTATTTTAAATCTCTTGACATTATATTATGATTCTATAATTTAGAAACGGAAATGAGAGAACGCTTTGTTAGCCTCAGCCATTTTATGCGTATCTTCTTTTTTCTTAACTGCTGCACCTTCACCTTTAGCTGCTGAAACAATTTCACCTGCTAATTTTTCTTTCATGGTTTTTTCACCACGTTTACGAGCGTAAGAAATTAACCATTTCATGCCTAAAGCAATTTTACGGTCTGGTCTTACTTCTGTTGGCACCTGGAAGTTTGCACCACCTACACGACGAGATTTAACCTCTACTGCAGGCATAACGTTGTTTAATGCACGTTTCCATATTTCTAATCCATTTTCACCAACTTTTTTTTCTGCCAATTCAACAGCATCATAAAAAATTGAATAAGCAATAGATTTTTTTCCGTCAAACATCATATTGTTTACAAAACGGGTCACCTGAACATCGTTAAATTTTGGATCAGGAAGGATAATTCTCTTTTTTGGTTTCGACTTTCTCATTTTTGTTCCTCCTAATTATTTCTTTTTACCTTTTGTTGGTGCCGCTGCTGCTTGTCCTGGTTTAGGACGTTTAGTGCCATATTTTGAACGACGTTGGTTACGACCTGCTACGCCTGAAGTATCTAATGCACCACGAATGATGTGGTAACGTACTCCCGGTAAATCTTTAACACGACCACCACGGATCAATACAATCGAGTGCTCTTGTAAATTGTGTCCTTCACCAGGAATATAGGCATTCACCTCTTTTCCATTGGTTAAACGTACACGAGCAACTTTACGCATTGCTGAGTTTGGTTTTTTAGGGGTAGTGGTATATACACGTGTACATACACCTCTTCGCTGTGGACAACTGTCCAACGCCGGAGACTTACTCTTGAACTCCAGTGCTACTCTACCTTTTCTAACTAATTGTTGAATGGTTGGCATTGTTTTTTGTTTTTCTATTAATGTTTAAAAACTTTACCCCTAATAAAGGGATTGCAAAGGTATGAGAATACATTGTATAAATCAAGCACTTAACAATAAAATGTTGATACATGAAAACATCCCTTTGCCATGACGGCTTTTGCAACCCTCATATGGGCTTTAATGGAAGGTATTTAAATATAATTTTTCTACTTTTTTACGTGCCCAGTCAGTTTTACGTAAAAACTTTAAACTGGAATTCATTGTCGGGTTGTTATTAAAACAATCAATACGCACCAGCTTACCCATTTCCTCCCAGCCATAATGCCACACCAGTTGTTTTAATATAAACTCCAGTGTCTTCCCGTGCAAGGGGTTGTTCCGCTGTTCCGCAGGCTTTTCCATAGTGTAAAATTAGAAAGATATCGTTAAATTTGAGCTATGCAAGTAAAATTAGGCGACTTTGTTCGTTTCGTAGACGAAAATATAGAAGGATATGTTACCAGGATTATTGATAAAGATATGATCGGTGTAACTGACACTAACGACTTCGAAATCCCGGTAATGGCCACGAAGGTTACCCTGGTACATGGCGATATGCCCGAAGCCAGTGAAATGGTACACAACCGAAGCCAGGCAGTGGTTCCTGCGGCAGAATTTATTACAGAAGGGGTTTATCTGGGATTAGTTAGCGATCAGCATAGTCAGGTAATCGCGCATTTCCACTTTGTAAATGAAACTTCCTATCAGTTTCTGTTAAGCTTAACTACCGAAAAGGGCGACCGTTTCAAAGGTGAATTTGCTGGTATCGTACCCCCGCATTCAGCTGTAAAAATATTTTCCGCCAATATGGGCGATATCCAGTTATGGCCTAAATTTATCCTGGAAGCGTTATATTTCACCCCAGCTAATGTGGCACCAAAAGATCCACTGCTATATAAGGAACAAATTAAAGGCAAAGACCTTTCAGTAGCAAAAACGGAAATAGCCTTATTAAAACAAAAAGGCTGGTTAATTCGTCTGGATACCCCTGCCCCTGTATTGGATGCTCAAAAATTAAAAGAGAGCTTTTTCAAGTAAAAATTATGGAGTCATTTTGGATTCGGTCTAGCTATATTTCCTCTTTATCATGTTATGTATTATAATAGCAGATATCCAGGAAATATAGTGCTTACTTGCCTCAAGATTACCGGATTCCTTCCAGCGTCGGTATTACTTTCGTAATATTTCCTGCGGCGTCAAACTCCAGTTTATCAATACATACTTCACGGTGGTACCCCGCAGCGTCTCCCATTTTTATACCATGCGGCACAGCAAATCGATGATATACAATGTACCAATCGTCTGTTCCGGGTACTTGGATCACACTGTTATGTCCGGTACCATATATCCCTTTCTCCGGGTGCTTGCTTAAAATCAGGTTATTCTCTGCAATTTTGATCTTTCCTAAGGGCGAATCCGAAGTCCCATACCTTACCCGGTAATCTTCGCTGCGCGTATCGTTCTCCGACCACATGAAATAATATTTGCCTTTGCGGTAAAATACCTCCGCCCCTTCTCTAAAGGTTTTATCGGGTGTAATAATATTTAATGTCGATAGATCAATTGAAATCATGTCTGGCTTAAGCAGGACTGCCGCCAGGTAGCCGTTTCCCCAATACAGGTAACTTTTTCCCGAAACCGGGTCAGTAAACACATCCGGATCTATTTCTTGTCCACCTTTAATACCTGCTGGTTTATCTGCAATCAATGGTTTGCCGCTATCTTTAAATGGCCCTGTCGGATGTTCAGCTACGGCTACCCCAATTTTCTGTGCCGCCGTATAATAGTAATAGTACTTGTATTTTCCCTTTACCTTTTTCTCGGTAATGGTAGGTGCCCAGGCATTTCTATTCGCCCAGCTCACCTGCTCGGGTAAATTAAGGATCAGCCCTTCGTCTTTCCAGTTTTTTAAATCGGGCGAAGAAAAGGTTTTGAAATAAGTTCCAGCCCAGCCAGTGAAACCATCACTGGTAGGGTACAGATAATATAACCCTGTTTTCTTTGCATATATAATTTCCGGATCGGCGTAGAAACCTTTTAAAACCGGGTTGTGTTCACTTGATTTTGCCAGGGGTTGAACCGGACTTTTAAAACTACCCAGGGTATCCCAGTATTTGGTTAATCGAGCAGCTTCATCTTTCGTCACCGCCATCACTGTACCATGACGAGGTTGGAAATCCATACTTACCTTTTGGTCAATCACCTTAAAGTTCTCCAGGTCATCGCTTTCCGTAAACTGGTAACGTCCCTTGGTATACACATCATACATTAAAATGTATTTGCCATCATGGTGCTTGAAAATGCCTGCTCCTTCTACAGGATCGGTGGTTTGCTGCAGATATTTGTCTTGGGCAACATATCCGGATGTTAATTTAGAGGACACCGCTTTTTTAATGCCCTTGCCCGAACCTTCTGTTTTGTAAAACAAATGGTATTTTCCATCCTTAAAAATAATGTCGCCGTCAATGCAAGCTTTTTTATCCGGACTAAAAAACAACTGTTTAGGCGCTGTCTCCAAACCGCTAAAGTCTTTATTGGCATAGGCATAATAAATGATATCCTCGCCCTCACCAAAACGCATAGACCAGTATAACATGTACTTTTTAACTTTCTTGTCGTATATGGTCTGTGGTGCCCATACGCGGTTGGCCTCCTTAAATTTAGCAAAAGTCTCCGGTACATTAACCTGGTGTGCATCCCAATGGATAAGGTCAGTAGACTTCATCATCACCAAACCATGGTTTGGGCCCCAGCCATATTTTGCTACCTGCATGTCAGTGGCCACCATGTAGACTGTTTTGCCGTCTTCACCGCGCAAAATATGAGGATCGCGCACGCCACCAGTTACACTAATGGCTTCTGTGTTTAACACTGGCTCATTGTTATTTAAAGCTTTATACGAATACCCATCGTCGCTTAATGCAAAACGAATGGCTTCCTTGGCAGGCCCGTTACCGGTAAAATAAGCAAAAAGGTATGCTGATTTATCAGTAGTTTGGGCTTTAGCATTTAATGTAAATAGTACAGAACTAAACAACGTGGCAACTGCAACACATGCATAAACAAACGAAATTCTCTTCATGTTATTTGTTCTTTACGTTAAATGCCTCATATCTTTTCATCGCTTCTACATAGTAGTAATCCGCATAGGTAAGTGGCTGATCTACCTCTGTATTTTCAGGAATGTGACCTACACTGTGTTGTAAAATGAAACCCGCATTGGTGCCCGGAAGTGATTGATAAGGGGCACCTGATAAGCTTTTCAACATCTGTTCAGCGTTGCTGAAATAAAACTGACCAGTCTTGCGGTCTGCATATTTGGCCAGTTCAAATAAACCCGACGACATAATGGCCGCTGCAGAAACGTCGCGTAAGGCATTCGGAATATTTGGTGCGTTAAAATCCCAGTAAGCCACTTTATCTTTAGGCATGTTTGGGTGTTTCAACACAAACGAAGCAATCTGATTAGCCATATCTAAATAGATCTTCTCTTTGGTTTCACGGTACATCACCGTATAACCATACAGGCCCCATGCTTGGCCCCGTGCCCATGCCGACTCATCAGCATAACCCTGAGCAGTATGTTTCTTTTGCACTTCACCTGTTTTCGGGTGATAGTTAACCACATGGTAAGAACTGTTATCCGGACGGAAGTGATTTTTCATCGTAGTATTGGCATGTGTTACCGCAATGTTATAATAACTGGAGTCGCCGGTTTCGCGGGTAGCCCAGAACAGCAGCTCCAGGTTCATCATATTATCAATGATCACCAGGAAGTCGCCCTCCTTGCTATCCCACGATTTGATGCAGCCTATTTTCGGATCAAACCGGGAGGCCAAAGACCTGGCACTGTTCAACAAGATCTGTTTATATTCTGGTTTAGGAGCGATATCCAGTGCATTACCGAAACTGCAAAACATCATAAAACCCAAATCGTGGGTAGTGGTGTTATACTGCTCTTTTTCCAGGTGGGCCAGCATACGCTGTGCTTCCGTTAACAAAGCCTGATCTTTTGTTTTTTCATGCAGATAAAGTAAGGTACCCGGGTAAAAACCACTCACCCACCACCCCGAACCACTGGTTTCCAGTTTCTTTGTTTTGTTGCTGAAGGTTTTTGGAAATCGGTCGCCTTCCAGCTGCTTCATCATGATCTTATATTGATCGGCTGCTTTTACATAATTAGTTTTAATCGTTTTTAATAAGGGTGCACTTGTTTTAAATTCCTGTGCCTGGCCCCCTAAACCAAAAAACAACAGTCCCGTTGCCGCTAACCATTTGATGCTCTTCATAAGATTTTTTTTACTTCTAGTTAAATTGATAAGATAATACCTGTACGGGTGTAGGGCCAACTTCTGCCTTTCCTTCCCCGTCTACCTGCACTACCTTTTGTACAAAGAGATTCAAGATCCCTTTATTCTTCCATAGTTCTGTATCATAACTGGGTTCCCATGAACCCACACTTTCTGTGGTTAGGTCTCTCACTTCCCATTTTGCCTGCTTCAGGTCGGTGTTAATGGCTACAGAAACTTTCTCCCCTCTTTCCTCGTCTCTGAAAACTAAAGCCATTGCCAATTTTCCTTTTTTTTCCCAGGCCAGTATTTGCGGTCTGCTCACTGGAATTTTTTTAGTACCTACACCACTCAGGCTAAATGGGGTTTTGCGAAACCCCAGGTTAGCGGTTTGCCAACTGGCACCATCGTGGTAAATAACCTGGTACTGTGGTACAGTTTCACCTTGTTCGCGCCAGTAAGTAGCGATAAAAGGTCGACCCTGCGCATCTGCAAACATCGAGGTCTGGTTAATTAGTTCACTTTGTTGAGGTATCTTCCGTACACATTCTGCAGTCGCCAGGGTAATGGGTAAAGCATACTTTTCTCCTGTAGATTTTTCCCAGGTTAGGCCTCCATCCTTCGAACGGGCATAGGCCATGTCATGGTTGCTGGCTACATCGGCACTTTCCCGCCATACCCAGCTCAGGTGTATGGTTCCACGCGTATCAACCGCCATCTGCCAGTAGGCATTTCTTTTACCTTCGCCGCTGATCAAGCCATCCTGTACCTGTTTCCATTTCTTGGTTTTAATATCGTAGTGGTTCATCATCAGGTTGCCGTTGCCAGAGGCACCATCACGGTAAAGGAACAGCAGGTTGCCATCAGCCAAAGTATAAAATTCAGGGTAAGTAACGTTCGTTTCTTTTAATCCGGTCATATTGGTTTTTGGTCCCATATCCAGGCTTCCGGATTTCAATGATTTAGCATAGGTTAACGCGTTACCATGGTGATCCCAGGAGATGTGAAGGTAACCGTCACCATCAACAATCAGGCTGATGGAGCGGTGTGCATCCTCGGCATGGCCAAAATAAGGTGTTTTTTTAATCGTCCAGCGTTGCTGACCGAGTTTGCGGGTTCCCAGTACGACTTGTTTTTGTTGATCGTAGTAGGCAATATATTGTTTACCAGCCCAGCTGGCAATGGAATTCTTTCTAAAAATAACCGCATTAACCGAATTGCCGGCCCAACCTTCGCCAACAGTGGTCAGCTGAGCAGATGAGGGCATAGCATAGCCAATAAGCAATAAGAGCCAGATGCGGCACAAAAAATACTTCATGTTTAATTATCTATACTGTGATCGATTGGTATGGCATGCCCATTCCAGATTTTACGTTGGGTCCAGTCTTCATCAGCACCGGTCCATAACTCATCTGTAGGTGTAAGTCCTAAAATAAGAAATCCCTGACTACATAGGTATAGACTGCCTGTAGAAATGTAAGATTCACCAATACTTGGCTGGTGGCCATAAAAGCCGATTTGTAACCATCCCTTTTCATCGAAGGTACCTGGTGCTTCCAGCTGTTTCTTAATCACGGTATACAGTGCAGCACGCACTTGTTGTGGTTTAACCTCCGAAGGTAATTTCTTTAATAAAGCCATTTGCGCCAGGGATTGGAATGCCCCGAATCGGTAAGCCAGCGAACGTCCTATGGGCGGATAGGTGCCATCTGGAGAAATCAGCCGCTCTTGTACCCCTGAGTACCTGGTGGCGCGTCTTAAGACCTCGGCATATAATTTTTTCTCGTTACCTGTGGTCTCTAGAATCTCAATCAGCATCGGTTGTATCACGAAACTGTTGTAATAATCCCAGTGGAAATTTTCTCCATCGCCATAGGCCCCATCGCCTTTATACCATTGCATATGCTGTTTTACGGCATAGTCTATGCGCATTTGATCGGCAGCGCCGTCAAACTTCAACAACGCTGCTTCTACCATGGCGCTAAATAGCAACCAGTTGCTGGTATAAGGTCTGATGACCCTTGAAGACTTGAGTTCGCGGATAATATTGGTTTTGGTTTGTTGATCCAGTGGATCCCACAATTGAGTAGGCGCCCGCAAAAGGGCTTGTGCTAAAAAGGCAGCGTCAACCAATGGCTGACCGCCTTTATTAAAATTCATATAGTCAGCTGCCTTAGGATTGGTGGCATTGTCTAACCCTTTTAAAGCTAATCGGATATATTTTTGTCGCAACTTTCCTTCTGGTGTATCATCAGCACCCAATTCTAACCATGGGGCCATGCCCGACAGTAACCTTCCGAAAGCTTCCAGGTAAGTTACTTGTTTTCTTCCTTCCAATGCCCCTTCTACACATTCCACGGGCATGGTCTTCTTTAATTCATTTTTACTTAACGCTACCAGAACCGGGTCTGCAATTTTCACCAACGAGTTAACTAAATATGATCTTTCTGCTTGTGCCACTTTATTATTATTGTCAGAACTAGGGTTTTGGGCTTGCGCAAAACAGGTAACACCTGTCATTAAAAATATAAAAGCTATAATTCTCATCTATCGTTGTTTTTCCATTGCATTATAAACATTATTCAGTGCATACTGGTGCTGGTAGCGTATCGGTATCGTTACATCTAATTAATATCCAGGATTTTGTTCCAAAACAGCGTCCTTATTCAACTGAATTTCGCGTAACGGAATTGGCAATAACAAATTTTTAGCTGTTAAACCAACTGTTGGTTTTTGCTGATCGGTAGGGTTTAACCTTAAGGCTCGTTCCACTAAAGTTCCGGTACGCATCAAGGTGGTTCTTCTGTTTTCTTCACCAATCAATTCTCTGGCACGCTCATCAAGAATCAGGTTGAGGGTCACCTCGCCTGCAGTAATCTGTCCACTCGAAGGGTAATCGGCAAAAGCACGTTTACGCAATACATTTAAGGTATTTGCAGCATCTTGTAATTTCCCTTGCTTAAACTGTGCTTCTGCTAAAAGCAGGTAAGTCTCGCCTAAACGCATTAGGGTAAAATCTTTGATCATTGCATACCCGAAAGTATCATTCGGATCAAAGTGGTACCATTTGGTAATGTGTGGTGCAATGTTGAACAAGGTATCCGGACCCGCATAAGGAACGATCTTGCCGAAAGTAGCTGGTTTGGTCGGGTCGTTATAATAAAACCTTCTTTTTAAGTTATACTTAGAGTTACGGACATCGTCGCCTTTATATAAACCATAAATTACCCAGTTGCTTAACCGCAAACGACCTAAACCACGTCCACCTAATGAATCTGCCAGGGCCATACCGCTCACGTTGTGGTAGGCTACTCCCCAAACCCTTCTCTGCTGTGGATCGCCGGTAATACCACCAACCACTACGTTTGGGTTTTCCTGCTCTAAGATCCAGATGGCTTCGGTGTTACCCTGTGATCTTCTCATGTTTCCTTGCTGGAACATGTCTGAATAATGATCACCTGGTGCAGATGCTTTCACGCCATAACGTTTAGAGATCAGACTGAATTTACCGCTGTTGATAATGGCTTGCGCCTGCTGCTCAGCAAGATCTGGTTTTCCAATACGCAGGTAAACTTCACTTAACAGTTGCATGGCCATAAACTTATTGGCACGGCCGTGCATCGGTCCTTTTGAATTACTTTTTACGGCATCAATGTCTGGCAAACCTGCAATCGCCTTCTCTAAATCAGCAACAATCAAATTGTTGATATCCTGAATAGGTGCGCGCACAAAGTCGGTTTTCGGACCGGTTAAGGCGTGTTCTACCAAAGGAACACCACCAAATAAGGTCGCCAGGCTGTTATAAGCCCAGGCACGGAAAAATCTGGCTTCAGCATCCACGCTGGCTTTTCCTTTAGGACTCAAAGCTGTCATTGCCGGATCTGCAACACCATCCAAAATGATGTTAGTCAGGTTAATTAACGTGTAATTTCTGCCCCACATAAACTCTGCAGCCTGGTCTGTAGGGGTTAATAAAGTATAATTATAATAAGGAATTTCAATTCCCTGTTGGTTGTTCGTGGCGTTGGCCACATCTGTTCCCACCTGCCATACACTAACCAGTCCTTGCCAGTTACTGTTGGAATAAATTGTGGAAACATGGTTATACAAACCAACTAAAGAAGCTTCGTAACCTAAAGAATCACTTAGGGCAACCGGGGTATAAGAAGAAGGTGGTTTTTCGTCAAGGTAGCTTTTTTTGCATGCTGCTGAAAGCAGAACCACTGCTACAACGAAAGATATGCTGATGTACTTTTTCATTTTTCTGATTTTTAAAGTTGATGATTAACGTAGAGAGATATTAGCGCCAAAAACAAAGGTGCGGGTAACCGGATAGTTATTTACCCATTCGCCTGATCCTCTTGGTGCATAATCCCCTTCAGGATCCCATCCAATCCAGTTGGTAAACGTATGCAGGTTACGACCACTTGCGTAAATGGTTAAACTGCCTAAACGAAGTTTCTCTAAGGTTTTTGCACCAAATACATAACTTAAGGTTACATCTTTAATTCTGGTATAAGCGCCGTCTGAAGCATAACCATACCCTCTGGTGTTATTGTAAGACAAGGCAGGACGAGAATTATTTCCATTCGTTGGTGTCCAGTATCCTACTTCTGCTGGTGTATTCCTTTTACCCGTTTCATCACTGTAATTTAAATCGTTGTTATTTTTTGTCATGCCCTGTGCCGTTTGAATGAAAATATTCAGGTGCAGATTTTTGTAATGGAAAGTATTGGTTAAACCACCTGTCCATTTAGGAGCGCGTTGTCCCAATACTTCGCGGTCACCGTCGGCGGTGATGATACCATCACCATTGATGTCGGCAAATTTTAAATCACCTGGCTTTGCACCCGGATCTTGATTTGACGGATCTTCGCCAGTCTGCCATACACCTTCCAAACGATAATCATAAACTACACTAATGGGTTGGCCAATAAACCAACGGTTACCAAGGTCACTTTTCTTGTCGCCATATAAGTCAATCAGTTTATTTCTATTCGTTGAAAAGTTGAAGCTACTTTCCCATTTAAAGTCTCCTTTATCAAGGTTTTTAGTGTTCAAGGTAATCTCTAATCCTTTGTTTTCCACCTCACCAAGGTTATCAAATACGTTATTGTATCCGGTAATAATCGGTAAACTTCTCAACAATAAGATATCGGTGGTCTTCGTTTTATAGGCATCTACCGATCCGGAAATACGGCTGTTAAACAAGCTAAAATCAACCCCTAAATTGGTAGAAAGCGTAGTTTCCCATAAGAGGTTTACGTTACCCAGGTTACTGGCTACCGCACCAATGGTACTCACCCCGTTGAAAGGCTGGCGAACAATCCCGTTAGTAGTAATGGTACGGTATACTGAAATGGCTTCGTTACCAGATTTACCATGGGATACCCTTAACTTCAGGTTATCAACAAATTTTACGTCTTCCATAAAATCTTCATTGCTTACGTTCCATCCGATGGCTGCAGAAGGGAAAACACCATATTTAGTGGTATTGGAACCAAAAACAGATGAACCATCACGTCTGGCAGTTAGGGTAAATAAATAACGGCTGTCGTAGGAGTAGTTGATCCTACCCATTTGGGAAACCAAACCGTAACGGTCGGCATAAGAAGCACTGGTTTGCGTTGCACCTGCACCTAAATTATTAAAGGATAATTCGTCGTTTACAAAACCTACGGCACGTGCCCTGGTTTCAATATATTTACGCTGCTGGTTACTGTATAAACCTGTGAGGTCGATATGGTGTTTGCCAAAATCTTTGGTATAGGTTAACAAGTTCTCCAGGGTGTAACTGTTGGTTTCCGAGTTAAAATTCTCTGCTGTTCCATTCAGGTCATTCGCCAAACGACCAGTGTAACTTGCGTTACGTGCCGGCAAATAAGTATAACCCGCATTTAAGCGATATTTTAAACCTTCTAAAACACCTGAAAATTTCACTTCGGCGAAAGCGTTACCATTTAAGTTTGTACTGCGTTGAATACGATCAGTTGTTAAACCTAACATCGGGTTGGTAAACAATTGCTCTGGCTGCATCGGGTGAATTTTATAGGTACCATTGGCATTGTACATTTGGCCATATGGACTCATCGCACTGGCAAACAACAGATTCGCACGTCCACCATCATAATTATTGTTGGTTAAAAACAATGAGGTACCAACCTTTAAAAAGTCCGTCACGTCAACATCTAAGTTAGACCTGATACTGGCTCTTTTGTAGTTATACCCTTTTACCACGCCTTTTTGATCGAGGTAATCACCAGATAAGAAATACTTCACATCTTCGGTTCCCCCTGAAATACTAAGATTATGATCCTGCATCACGCCAGTTTGGGTAGCTTCATCAATCCAGTCGGTAGTAATACCAGCATTGTAATTTGCCAACTCGCCAAAATTTGGTACCGGATTAATCGCAGTTTGCCCGGTCTGGGCAATCCAGTCGGCATATTTTTGCACGTATTCCGTAGCGTTTCTCGGCTTTAAGATGTGGGCCATGTTTTCCACACCTGCATAGGCATTGTAACGGATAACCGGTTTGCCGGTTGTACCTCTTTTGGTAGTAATTAAAATTACCCCGTTAGAACCATTAGTTCCATAAATTGCTACGGCAGAGGCATCTTTTAAAATTTCCACAGAAGCAATGTCATTTGGGTTAATGTCATTTAGTGATCCCCCTGTTTTGCTTAATGGAATTCCATCAACAACAACGTAAGGCCCTGTAGTGGCATTAATTGAATTTTGTCCCCTCACTAATGCTGAAGGTTGTGCACCAGGAACAGAAGAAGTCTGCGATACATTTACCCCTGCCGCGGCACCCTGGATAGCCTGCAACACATTGGTTACCGGTAATTGTGACAACCTTGATTTAGGAATTGATGTCACTGCCCCTGTAATATCCGATTTTTTTTGCGTTCCATACCCCACTACCACTACTTCATTCAGGTTCTTATCTGCTTCGTTCTCCGCCAGCTTTATGTCGAGGGTTTGCGTGTTCGCAGTAACAGGTACCGATTGCTGTGTGTAACCGATATAAGAAATTTGTAAGGTTGAGGGTGAACTTAAGGTAATGCTGAAGGCACCATTGTTGTCAGTTACGGTCCCCTGGTTGGTTCCGGCCACCTTAATGTTGGCACCAGGAATTCCCGCGCCAGTTTGATCACTTACTTTCCCTTTAATGGAAAAGGTTCCCTGGGCATAAAGGCCGTTATAGCCTGTGGCCAGGATCTGTATAAAAAGCAGCATACAGATGAGTTTTGTAAAATTTACATTCATACGGTTGGTATTATTTGGTTAGCGTGTTTTTGTACAATTAGAAATGTCAAATCAACATTTCTTAGGGTGTATTTTACGAAATACGGACAATTCATCGAACTCCGTAGGGGGTAAAGCAACATTTTGAGGGGGTATAATTGATTAATCGCTCGTTTTAGTCCTTATTGAGGTAATAGGACTTCTGAAAAGCTCTTCTATGCTTTTTAATAAAATCGGATGGATTCATCCCGAAGAGTTCAAAAAACTGCATGCGGAAATATTTAACGTCATTGATGCCCACCTGGTAGGCGGCCTCATTAACATTACAGTTACTGTGGATTAACAGTTCCGCAGCCTTCCTTAAACGCACAAACCTGATGAAGCGGTTAACGGAATGCCCGGTTATAGACTTGATCTTTTTCAGCAGCGTCGAATAACTCATGCCCATTTCCACGGATATTTTCTTTACATCGAAATCCGGGTCCAGAAGCGATGCCTCGATAATCGACATACAATGGTTCAGGAAATCGCGATGAGCAGCCGAGACCGTCCGGTTATCTGGATTTAAGGTAATCTCTTTAAAGAAGTAATGTTGCAGTTCTTCCTTGATCTTCAGGATACCATTTACCCGTGCCATCAAAAGTTCTTTATCAAAAGGTTTACTAATGAAATCTACTGCACCCACCTCTATACCTTTCAATTTAAGTTCAGGTGTGTCATCGCCTGTAAGCAGCACCACAGGAATATGGCTTAAGGAGGTATCCTGCTTAATCGCTCTGCAAAAGTCGATGCCATTTATTCCGGGCATGGTTACATCACAGATGATAATGTCTGGCTGCGATTTCTTAGCCAGCAGCATGCCCTCCTCCCCATTATCTGCCTGAATAATATGGTATTGTAATTTAAAGATTTGTTTCATGTAAGTTCTGATCTCCACATTATCGTCAATGATCATCAGGGTTTGCTTGCTGCTAATCAAACGTTCCAGCTTAACATTTTCTTCCTGCTGAACTTCCTCCAACGCCTCATCGCTTTGCACCGTGCTCAGAAATTTCTCAAGATCACCCTGCACCATAGCCAGTTGCTGTGGGGTAAAATGTTTCTGCCCTTTTGGAAGCTGGATGGAAAAGGTCATACCCCCACCCGCTGTAGCTTCATAACTTACCTGTCCGGCATGCTGTGCGACAAAGGTTTTCACCAGGTAAAGCCCAATGCCGAATCCTTTATTTAAAGCAGACGCATTCTTAACCTGGTAGAACTTGTCGAAGATCTTTCCGTCCATATCTTCGGCTACGCCCCTGCCATTATCTGCAACCTGCAAGCACACCATGGTATCTTCTTCCCACAATTTAACGTCAATTTTTCCATATTCAGGGGTAAAATTAAAAGCATTGGACAGCAAGTTAAACAAGGCTATTTCTATTTTATCACGGTCGGTGTATAATACCAGTTCATCTGTAGAACTTTCAAAAGTATAGCTGATATTTTTCAGCTTAGCCTGCTGACTGAAACAAATGAATACATCTTTGCACAGGGACACAAAATTGTGAGGAACCACATGCAGCTGGTCGTTATCACTTTCTGCCTTTCTAAACAGCAAGAGCTGATCTACCAGGCCAAGCAAACGTTTCGCATTTCTATAAATGACATTTAATTCTGAACGATCAGACTGTTCATCGCGTTTCAATAGGTCTTTTATCGGATTAATGATAAGGGTTAATGGGGTCCTGAACTCGTGAGAGATGTTAGTAAAGAAGGAAAGTTTCTTCTCATTGAGTTCCTTCTCCCGTTCCATATCCAGGTGTGCATTTGCCACGCTGCGTTTTAGCTTTTTATGACGAAGCCAGTTTAAGCGAATCAGGTAAGTTGCCGTTACCGTAATCAAGGCATAACACATGATGGCCCACCAGCGAAAATACCAGGGACTGAGTATCCTTATCATCAGCTTTTTTGGCGGAAGCCAGTTACCCTCAGTATCTGTCGATCTGATCATTAAGGTATAAGTTCCTGGGGGTAAACTGCTGTAATAGGCAGTAGTCGCCTTTCCAACGTCGTTCCAGTTTAAATCCCACCCTTCCAGGTAATAGGAATACCTTATCTTTTCGGGAAAGGAATATTCCAAAGCCACATAGTCGATGGCAAGGTTAGCCTGGTTATAGGCTACCTCCAAATATTTTAATGTCAGGCTATTGTGCACAGGAACATGATTTACTTTCAATCCGGTTACTTTCAACTCCGGCACATGGTGCTCTCGCCTAACCTTCAGCGGATCAAAACGATTAAAACCTTTAATTCCACCAAAAAGCATTTCTCCTGATGCCAGTTTCAACGCTGCATGGTAACTAAACTGGTTGCTTTGCAAACCATCCGAGGCTACATAATTCGTAAACCTGCTGGTAGTTGGATTAAAATTAGAAAGCCCTTGATAGGTGCTGACCCACAAACGTCCCAAATCGTCCTCTAAAATATTCAGAACCGAATTGTCCGGCAACCCATCTGCCATGGTAAAGCGTTTAAAGGTTTTCTTCTGCCGGTTAAACTGAAGCAAACCACCCCCTTCTGTGCCCAGCCATAGGTTCCCTTGCTTGTCTTCCTGCATCGAACGGATGGCCCTGCCTACCTCAATGAATTCATGTTTTTTACTGCGCGTGTCAATTTTAATCAGATGATTATAATCGCCGGCCCACAACGTTCCAGTACGGTCCTCCAGCATGGCGTGAATATTCATCAAACGTTTGTCAAACAAGTCAAACTGATCGGTAAGCGGATTAAAAAGATACAAGCCTCCGTCGCGGGTAGTACCTGCCCACAAACGGTTCGATGCATCTTCATATAACTTCCAAAGATTGTTCTCCAATACCTTCTTTTCCGGGTGGTAGAGGTTATAATGTTTAAAATTCCCGGTTTTTGGCTGGAAAAGGTCTATGCCACCGGCAAAGGCGGCTACCCAGATCTGGTTCTTGTGGTCCTTAACAATGTTGACAATAAAGTTGCTGCTAAGCGAACCAGGCTGGTTCACATTAGCTTTGTAATTTACATAGGTTTGCGTGTTGGTATTGTAGAAACTCAATCCCCCGCCGTCAGTGCCAATCCAAAGGTTACTGTTTTCATCTTCGGCAAAGGAGAGTACAAAATTGTCAACAAGGCTGTTCTTTTGAAGAGGATCTTTTTTGATCCATTGGAAACTTTTCTCAATATGCTCAATAATGTTAACGCCGCCTCGCAATGTTGCTACCCATTTTCTGGACTCCCGGTCTTCATAGATTCCAGATACCGCATTACTTTTCAGCAAACCTTCGCCCTCACCTGCCTGCAGATAATCCAACTTTCTGGTATCAAGGTCCATGATGTTAATGCCACCGCCATCAGTAGCAATCCACAGTTTATTTGCACTCAGCTGAATATCACCAATATTGTTATTGCTTAAGGGAACTTTTACCTGACTAAGCCGTATGCCCGCTTGCCTAACAGGGTTGTACAAATACAATCCGCCTGGCGTGCCAATCCAGATCCTGCGGTGGTTATCTTCCTTTAAACGCGTTGCCGCTTTCAGGCTTCCGTCAATCAGCTCGATTTTTTCCTTTTCCACATCGTACCTGCACAAGCCGACGTCTTTTATAAACATCCATAACCTTTCTTGCCGGTCTAACAGCAAGGTCTGTACGTGGTAGTTTATACGGTTATTATTGAAAAAAACCTGGATGGCCTTTTTGGCTTTCGCCTGATAAACCAGTAAACCGGCATCAGCGGTAGCGATGTACATATCTCCGCCTGACCCCGCCTGCAAACTGTTGATATTGAAACTGATCTCTTGTGTTTTGCCAGCTGCAGTTTGGTACAGTACAGGAACAAATTTAGCTTTGTCAGCCTCATGAATCACCACCCCCTTTTGGGTACCTACCCATAGTTGCCCGGCACGATCCTCAGTGATGCCCGTAATATGGTTGCTCGGTAGCGAACTGTTGTCTCCCCAAATGCTGTTGAAATGAACAAAATTAGAACCGTCATACCGGTTTAACCCATTATAGGTGCCAAACCACATAAAGCCTTCCCGATCCTGGAAAATAGCATTAACAGCGTTATTAGACAAGCCATGCTCAATGCCTAAATATTTAATAGGCGGATTGGCAAAACTATACGTCTTTAACGTAAGGAAAATAAGTAAGGCAGGCAGGAAACTTCGCAATGTATAATGACGATTTAGTTCATTACGTGACTAAATTTAACGACTTCATACCGATGTTTCACGGTATGAAGTCGTTATTTAGTAAAAGCTACATAAAATGTGGATCGTTATTTAGACCAGCTATTATTATCCGGGTTAACATCCGGTAAGTTTTTATCAGCATCAATGACTACCGATACTACTTCTTCGTTAGTTGGGAAATGTACTGTCCAGTTGGTATTACGCATCCAAACGTCTACAGGCAATTTCACTACTTCTTTTTTACCGCTCTTAAGGGTAATCGTTAAATGCACCGGCATTGGCATTTTTTCAAGGTTAGCAATTTCAATGTTATACCCATCGGCAACATTGTCTTTTTTAGACACCGTTACGCCTGTAATTGCCTGGTCCATTTTCCAGTTCTCGATGATCCAGCCTTTCCAAAACCACGCGAGATCTTCTCCCGCAGCATTCTCCATTGAACGGAAGAAATCGAAAGGCGTCGGGTGCTTGAATGCCCATTCCTCTATATATTTCTTGAAGGCATAATCAAAACGATCAGCGCCTAATACCTGGTTGCGCAATATCTCTAGGCCCATTCCAGGTTTGTAATACAAGTTAATTCCTATATTTTTTTCGCGCATCGCATCTGGAGCAAGCATCACATGTTCCAGTTCAGGGTTAGCGAAAGCCTTAGCCACCGCATGCATATTTACAGCCCCTTTTTTATACTCTCCATTGTTAAATTCTGCACTAGATAAACCATTAATAAACGTATTAAAACCTTCGTCCATCCAACCAAATTTACGTTCATTGCTTCCAACAATCATAGGGAACCAGGTATGTCCAAACTCATGGTCAATTACACCCCACACACTACCCTTTTTAGCTTTCCAGCCACAAAATACGATACCTGGGTATTCCATCCCACTTACATTAGCTGCAATGTTCACCGCCATCGGATAAGGGTATTCCAGCCATTTTTTTGAGTAATGTTCAATAGATGCTTTCACATATTCTACACCGCGTCCATAAGCATCATCACCGTTACTTTCAACAGGCTGTGCAGATACCGCCAACGCTTTTTTACCACTTGGCAAATTGATACGTGCGGCATCTAAAACAAATGCTTTAGATGAGGCCCAGGCAACATCCCTTGTGTTTTCCATCCTGAATTTCCAGGTAAGTCTGTCTTTCGATGGGCGTGACGCGGGATCCGTTACCTCTGCTTCTGAGCGTATGGCAATTTTAGTATCGCTATTCTTAGCCGCATTCCAACGTTTAAGTTGTGTTGGAGTAAATACTTCTTCAGGATTTAACAGTTCTCCAGAACCCATAACCAGGTGACTTGCTGGTGCGTTCACGGTAAAGTCTACATTGCCAAATTCGCAGTAAAACTCACCTGCGCCCCAGTATGGGAGGGTATTCCAGCCTACAATATCATCATATACGCTCATGCGTGGAAACCACTGTGCAATGGTATATATTTCACCATTTTTAGTGGTTAAATGACCCATACGGTCTGAACCATTAATGGGAATCAGGAAGGAGAAGTCCATTTTCATAGTAATTTCTGCTCCTGGTGCCAATGGCTGATCTAAACGGATCTGCATCCGTGTATCTTCAATAATTGAGGTAAACTTGACAGCCTTATTCTTCTGTGTCACATTTAAACCTTTAATCGAATAGCCGCCATTTAACTTCTCACCTCTGGAGCCATAACGACTGCCACTGGGGATTAATGACGCACCGCGAGAATCGGGGGCAAAAAGATTCTGGTCTAATTGCAACCAAAGGAAAGGCAGGTGGTCTGGACTATTGTTTTTATAGCTGATCGTTACGGTTCCACTCAACGTATTACTATTATCATCCAGAACAGATACGATATTGTAATCTGCACGGTTCTGCCAATATTTCGGACCAGGGTAACCACTGGCCGAGCGGAATTCGTTGCCATTATGGGTGTAAAACAGGGGACTGAAAGCAGCATGTGGATCATATTTACTGGCTTCAGCAGTTTGCTGCGCATAACTTTGGCTGTTAAGGCCAAAAAACAACACTAAAATTAAAACCAAAAAAGGCCTAATGTTACTTCTATTCATGTTAAAAATCAGTTTGAAATTGTTGGTGATACTGTAAATGTATCAATTCCCCTTTGATCCTGCCTTCATTGTAACATGATTAATAGTATAAGGCTATAATTTTGCAATTTAATCGCGTTTCAAGCGCTGCATTGGAGGTAGTTTTCGCTGTTCCGGAGGAAGCTTTAACCAAGCCTGGTATGACTGTGCAATATAATACGAGTAATTAAAGGGCCGCTCACTGGAAACCTGCGCTATTGTAGGGCGGTAGATGGCCATAAATTCAACAAGTTCTTCATCGTTTAACTTAACCAGTTCACGAATGGTTACAGCATTGAAATTAAGGTTAATCTCATTTTCGAATTCATCCATCGCTTCGAGCCGCTGTAGCTTTTCCTGTTGACGCCTGTATTTTCCATAACCTAAAGCAAACACTAAACCACCTGCACGATCTGTGTTACTCTTACCTTCCAAGCCATCTGTGTAAACTCTTCTGCTGGGTTTCGCACCCGGAATAGTGAAATCCAAATAGGGTGAAACCCTGGTACTAACGATCTCTACTTCCTGAAGGCTGTTGGACCTTACTGGTAGATAGATTCTTTTAGGCTTCAAATCAATAAGGTATAAGGTGTCCACATGATAACCCACCAAGGTAAAGGTGATGAGATCGCCCCTTTTGGCTGGTATAACAAAATCCCCTGATTCATCTGTTACGGCTATCTGATTATTATTAAGGTTCTTCACCGCTACCTGCTGCAGGGGAAAGTCTTTTTTGTCGTAATCGTAAACCGTGCCAGTTAATCGATCTTGAGCAAACACCCCTATCGGAAGCACGAGAATCAGCAATAGGAATAAGTTTTTAGACATGGTCAAATTTAAATAAAGTTTAAGCTTTACTCTCTCATTTAACAATAATTAACGTAAATGGTTTAATAAAAACAGCTTCCCCAAACCGGGGCAAAAATAGGTGTCCATTTTTCGGTTGCAGCGTCCATATGGATATGGCTATTTTTGCACAAAGCATTTTAAAATGAACGACAACATTTATTACCAGGCATTATTGAATAAAGACAGTTCCTATGAAGGCACTTTCATTGTTGGGGTAAAAACAACAGGTATCATGTGTCGTCCAACCTGTACTGCCAGGAAACCAAAAAGGGAAAATGTCGAATTTTTCAAAACTACTAAAGAAGCCATGCTCAAAGGCTACAGGCCATGCAAAGTGTGTAAACCACTAACACAAGCCGGCAGCACACCCGAGGAAATAAAAAAAGTACTGGAAGCCCTGAATGCTAATCCCTCGCTCAAGTACAAGGACTGGGATTTAAGGCAGCAAGGCATTGATCCAACGATGTTGCGTCGTTGGTTTCTAAAGCATCATGGCCTTACCTTCCAGGCCTATCAGCGGATTTATAGGATCAATTCTGCATTTAAAAAAATTAAAAATGGAGATTCTATTACTGAAACTGCTTTTAGTGCCGGCTTTGAATCCTTAAGTGGTTTTGGTGATTCCTTCAAATCCATATTTGGCATCTCCCCAAAACACAGCAAAGATCAACAAATCGTCGACATCTGTCGCCTAGAAACGCCATTGGGCACCATGGTCGCCTGCGCAACAGAACAAGGTGTTTGCCTACTGGAATTTACCGATCGGAAAATGCTGGAAACAGAATTAAAATCCCTGGCTAAACAACTGAATGCGCACCTCTTACAAGGTGAAAATAAACACTTCGGTACGCTGCGAACCCAACTGCAAGAATATTTCCGGGGCGAACGGAAAGAATTCTCAGTTCCTTTGTTTACACCAGGCACTGCTTTTCAACAGGAAGTTTGGAACGCGTTAAAAACTATTCCCTATGGAAAAACAAGGAGTTACCAGCAGCAGGCTTATTCTATCAACAAGCCCACTTCAGTAAGGGCTGTAGCCAATGCAAATGGTATGAACCGCCTCTGCATGCTTATTCCATGCCACCGGGTAATTGGCACTAATGGCACCTTAACCGGCTTCGGTGGGGGGCTATGGAGAAAAAAATGGCTTTTAGAGCATGAAGGGGCAATCCCGAAAGAACTATTTTAAAACCACCTCATATTGAGCTTCATTAAAACTCAATAAAACCGCTTTGCCATCTTTCTCTATGATGGGTCTTTTAATGGCACTGGTATTTTGGCTAAGCATTAATACCGCCGACGCCTGGTCTTTAACCGCTTGCTGCTGTTCGACAGTGAGTTTACGCCAGCTTGTACCTTTTTTGTTGAGCACATTTTCCCAGCCAAAGACACTACACCATTCATTTAACTTTTCAGCACTGATTCCTTTTTTCTTAAAGTCGTGAAACTCGTAGGCCATTCCGTTGTCCGTTAACCAGGTTAACGCCTTTTTTACTGTGCCGCAGTTTGGGATACCAAATACTATGATCATTGATTAAAAATATAAGTCAGTTAATTAAAAGTTTAAATTTAGGCTATTCCTCAAACAATTCCATTATTTTAGCTTGTCATTTGAGATTAGTCCGCCTTATGTTTAAATTTTCCTTTAAGCAACAAGTCTTTACCGGCTTTGCAATTTCCTTGTTGTTTGTATTGTTTACCGCCGTTACCTCCTATTTAAGCGTAAAAAGTTTCCAGCAGGATGCCTCCTGGCAAAGCCATACCCATCAGGTGATTAATACCGCGGAGCGGATAAACCTTGAAATTTCAAAAGCGGAAAGCGGCCTGCGAGGTTATATTTTAACCAATAACCCTAAATACTTAGAACCTTACGAAAATAACTCCATCTCAGTGTTAAACAGCCTGCGGGAGCTTGAAAATCTGGTTTCCGATAATCCTGTACAAACGCAAAGGGTGGATTCAGTAAAGTTAATGATTAGCCAGAAACTGGGCATCATGAGAGAAACCTTGTTCATTAAAACAACCTCTGGACAAGAAGCTGCCCGTCAAAAGACAATAGCCGGGCACGGTAAAGAAGTGATGGACAATACCCAGCGGGTTATCAATGCAATAGTAGGTGCCGAGCGGATATTACTCATCCAAAGAACCGAAGCTACTAACAAAGCGAGTGAACGAACGATATTTATTGTCCTCGGTAGTTGCGTTATTATATTCGGACTCATCTTGTTTCTTTTCTCTTTCATCAAACGCACTTTCAACCAGCAGAAAAACACTGAAATACAAATCCGAAAAAACAACAGGCGCCTGTCACAACTGTCGGAAGAAAATAAAGAAAAGAACTGGTTACTCTCTGGGGTAGCCAATATCAATGAAGCAATGCGCGGCGATGAAAGCATGGAGGTACTTTCGAACCGCATAATTACAGAGATCTGTAACTTTTTACAGGTTCCTGTAGGTTTATTATTTCTCTCCGATACAGCCAGAAAACACCTCAACCTTGTTGGTGCCTATGCTTATGATGGATTGCCTGAAAATCAGAAAAGCTACCGTATAGGTGAAGGTCTTGTAGGGCAGGTGGCCCTGGAAAAACAGGAAAAACTTTTAACTGATGTTCCAGCCAACTACATGACCCTAAAGTCGGGCTTAGGTAGTCATTCGCCGGAATGCATAGCGCTTTACCCTATCGTCTATAAAGAAGAAACGATTGCGGTTTTGGAGCTTGGATTTAACAAAACGCCCGATACCATCACAAAACTCTATTTATCCACCATAAGCGAAATTATTGCCATTGCAATAACAAGCACAGAGGGCCGCGTAAAACAGCAGCATTTGTTTAAGCAGTTACAAATCCAAACGGTCGAATTACAAACACAGCAGGAAGAGTTACGCACCACCAATGAAGACCTGACCTATAAATCTGAACAGCTGGAAGCTTCAGAAGAAGAACTTCGCGTACAACAGGAAGAATTACGACAAACCAATTCAGAAATTGAAGAGAAAATAGAACAACTGGCAGAGCGCAATGAATCCATTACCCAGGCCAGGGAAGCCATAAGTATAAAAGCGGAAGAATTAGCCCTCTCTAATAAATATAAATCAGAGTTCCTGGCTAACATGAGTCATGAACTTCGCACACCATTAAACAGCATACTTATACTCGCCAGAATTTTAAAGGATAACAAACCCTTAAACCTTAACCCTGAACAGGTTAAATATGCTGGCGTAATCCAAAATGCAGGAACAGATTTACTGAATTTAATTAACGATATCCTCGACTTATCCAAAATTGAATCCGGAAAGATCGACCTCAATACCCAACCAGTTAGCACGGCGGAGATAAAACAACACGTAGATTCTTTATTTGCAGAAGTGGCCACGGGTAAAAACATCGCGTTCCAAACCCTGCTGGATGCTAACACGCCACAGACCCTGAACACCGATCAAATCCGCACCGAACAAATTATTAAAAACCTGTTATCAAATGCCTTTAAATTTACCCCGGCATATGGGCAGATTACGCTGCGTATAGGTTACGCCAATGCCAGCCAAACCTACTTTAACCCTATGTTAAATGAAGCAACACACATCGTTGCGTTCGAGGTAAAGGACAGTGGTATCGGCATTCCGGCCGACAAGCAGAAACTTATTTTCGAAGCCTTCCAACAGGCCGATGGTTCTACCAGCAGAACTTACGGCGGTACAGGATTGGGCTTGTCCATCAGTAAAGAACTTGCGAACATTCTGGGCGGTGAAATTCAGCTGGAAAGTGAGCCTGGTGTTGGCAGTACCTTCACCCTGTTTTTACCACAAACGAAGGCAAACGCCGAAGCGCCGGCTGAAGTGATCCTGCAGCCCGCATCCGAAATCCTTCCCACTCCCATAACAGAAAATCGCACCCTGCTCATTGTTGAAGACGATGAAGTGTTTGCCGACGTGTTAAAAAACTATGCGATCGAAAAAGGTTTTGAACCCATAATAGCTTTACGTGGCGATACTGCCTTGGAGATGGCAATAGAACACCTGCCCCACGCCATTATTTTAGACATCATGTTGCCTGGCATGGATGGCTGGTCTGTATTAAAAAACCTAAAAGCAAATACACGTACTGCACATATTCCGGTGCACCTCATGTCGGCAGGCGACCAAAGTACCAACAAGGCATATACCGCAGGAGCCATCGGGTTCCTCAAAAAACCAATTGCTAAAGAACAACTCGACCAGGCTTTCTCCACATTGAAACAACAGCAGGACCTAAATTATGATTTCAAAAAGGTGCTACTGATCGAAGATCAGGAACTGCAGAGCATGGTGGTTAAAGAAGAACTCCTGAGCAAAGGTGTGGCCGTAGGGCAGGCTTTCAGTGGAAAACAGGCGCTTGCCTTGCTGGAAACGGATAATTTCGACTGCATTATTCTTGACCTCAACCTCCCTGATATTTACGGCATAGATCTGCTTGACCAGATTAAAGCCATGCCGAAATTTAGCCAGATTCCCGTAGTGATTAACACTGCCATGGAACTCGATCAGGATACGCTGGCACATATCATGAAATATACCCAGGCCATGGTATTAAAATCAATGAAGTCGAATAATCGCCTCATCGACGAAGTGAGTTTGTTTATTAATAAGCTTAAAAAAGAGGAAATTGGTAAACAGGAATTAGCACTGGAGAAGGTTTTCCAGGATAAAACCATTCTGATCACCGACGACGACATGCGGAATGTTTTTGCCCTGTCAAGCGCCCTGCAAAACTATAACCTGAAGATTGTGATGGCTAATAATGGCCAGCAAGCTCTTGATAAATTACAGGAAAACGACATAGACCTGGTAT
>NZ_JAZQNU010000206.1:0-7163 GCF_045627485.1 Pedobacter sp.
ATAATTTCGTGTGGAATGGTTTCTCCAACGATTGGGAAAGTAATCATGTGTTTGCGAGCATGAGTTTCAGCTTTAGCAATAGCCAATTGAACTTGGTTAGCTTTGCCAATTGCAACTCCTAATTTTCCCATACCATTTCCTACTACATATATGCATTTTACGGGCACTTTGCTCGTCAATTACCATGGCCGAGTTTCGTAGCATGACTACGGGAAATGACACTTTATAAAAATTGAAATTGCTTTTAAGTTGCAGCCAGTAAGTTAATTCTGCACCGCCACCAATGTAGGCAAGGTTCGGTAAAATCACTTCCTGGTACATTGGTCGCATCACTACATTCGGACTAAAACGTTCGGGGTAGTTGTTAATTTCGTGTTGTAAACTTTCTTTTGTAAAACGTATTTCGGTGTTGTTCACCAGGAAGCCATCGCCATCGTTTACAATTCGTTCCCTTAGCTGGTCGGTCATGTAAAAGAAGTTAATCTCCCTTGGGTTTACCTGAGGTTTGTAACCCATGTCGGTTAAGGCTTCGTTCGCTGCATTAATGTGCTCAAAGCTGTGCTGTCCGGTAATATCCTGGAAAGTGATGGCCGCGAACTCCCTTTTTAATTCCCGTTCATCGGCATCAATACACACCAGACCCTGCTCGCCAAATAAGCCATTTACAAGTTCACGGGTAGCGGCGCTTAAGGTTTGGTGACCAGCATATGCTTTTTCTGCCAGTTCACTTAACTTTTTACCGTTCTCAGTGATGCCCAGGTAACCCTGGTAAGCCTGTAATACTTCGGCCATGTCCTTTGTTGACAAACGACCGGTGGCACCGGCAGCCTGCTTTTGCCAGGTCAGCATTTTATCTTCCACTTTAAGGTGGTTGATCTCCTCGAAATCATGGTCTTCAGTAGCCATCCAGTAAACCGGTACAAAATTATAGTCGGGATAAGCCTGCTTTAATTCTTTAGCCAGGTTAATGGCAGTTACAATTTTATAAATAAAATATAAAGGACCAGTAAAGATATTCAATTGGTGCCCTGTAGTAATCGTAAAGGTGTTTTCGTTTTTAAGCAGTTGAATATGCTCATCAAGGGCAACAGACTTAGAGATGCCTGCGTATTGTTTATGTATAATATCGGTTAACAGTTGCCTGTTAACCGTATAATTTCTATTGTTAATTGCTTCTTTAAAGCCTGCCAGTACTGGTTTATATGCATAAAACGGCTCTAGCGCATCTTTTCCATCCAAGTAATCTAATACAATCGGGGAAAAGGAATGGGTTTCTCTGTAGGGTATGTATTTGGCAAGCATCGGTACGAATTTAACTTTTTATGCCATCATTCATAGTCCGCTTGTTTTATTTTACAATTTGACCATACAGGTCGAAATCCTCAGCCCTGTCAATTTTCACATTCACGAAACTTCCATTTGCTGCATAACCAGTTGCGGCATCGATCAAAACCTCGTTATCAACTTCGGGAGAGTCATATTGCGTACGGCCAATGAAGAAGTCGCCTTCTTTCCTGTCAACCAACACCTTGTATGTTTCACCAATTTTCTCCTGGTTAATTTCGTAAGAAATTCCCTGCTGTAGTTCCATAATCGCATCAACACGTGCCTGTTTCACTTCTTCCGGCACATCGTCAATTAGTTGGTGTGCATGGGTTTTCTCTTCATGGGAATAGGTGAAACAACCTAACCGGTCGAAACGGGTGTCTTCCACCCAACGTAACATCTCTTCAAAATCCTGCTCGGTTTCTCCAGGGTATCCACAAATTAAAGTGGTACGCATGGCGATTCCCGGAACTTTATCCCTGATCTGGTTTACGATATCGATGGTTTTTTGTTTGGTAATTCCACGACGCATGGATTTCAACATGTTGTCGGTAATATGCTGTAAAGGCATATCCAGGTATTTACAAATGTTTTCCCTTTCGTTCATGGCATCCAGAATTTCCATCGGGAACCCAGAAGGGTAGGCGTACTGCAACCTGATCCACTCGATACCAGGAACATCAGAAAGTCTTCTTAACAACTCATCTAAATTACGTTTACCGTAAATGTCCAGTCCGTAGTAAGTTAAATCCTGAGCAATTAAAATCAGTTCCTTGGTGCCATTAGCGGCAAGAATCTTTGCTTCATTCACCAGTTCGTTCATGTCGCGGGAAACATGTTTACCACGCATTAGCGGAATGGCACAAAAAGAGCAAGGACGGTTACAACCCTCAGCAATTTTAAAGTAAGCAAAGTGAGAAGGAGTGGTTAACAAACGTTCACCAATCAGCTCATGTTTGTAATTAGCACCCAATGAGTGCAGGATGTTATTTAAATCGTTGGTACCAAAAAAGGCATCAACGTTTGTAATTTCAGATTCAAGTTCAGGCTTGTAACGTTCCGATAAACAACCGGTCACAATAACCTTGGCTACTTTACCTTCGTCTTTAAGGGCACTATATTGTAAAATGGTATCAATAGATTCCTGTTTGGCGTTATCAATAAAGCCACAGGTGTTGATTACCACAATATCATCTTTGTCCATTGTATCCGACTCATGAACAACATCCATGCTGTTTCCACGTAGCTGACCCATTAAAACCTCCGAATCATAGATGTTTTTAGAGCATCCCAGGGTAATTACATTTACCTTAGGTTTTTTTACGGGAATTATTTTGGAAGTAACTTTAGTATTCATGAATTGTATTTTAATATTTTAGTTGAACAAGCTGTCTACAAAAGCTTTTTTATCAAATAGCTGAAGGTCGTTCACACCTTCACCTACACCAATATATTTAACGGGTATTTTAAACTGGTCTGAAATACCAATCACTACACCACCTTTTGCCGTACCATCAAGTTTGGTAATGGCTAAAGCATTCACGTCGGTTGCTTCGGTAAATTGTTTACACTGTTCAAAAGCATTCTGGCCTGTAGAGCCATCCAATACCAACAGAATTTCATGTGGCGCATTCGGAATTACCTTTTGCATCACATTTTTAATTTTACCAAGCTCGTTCATCAAGCCTATTTTATTATGTAATCTACCTGCGGTATCAATGATCACCACGTCTTCTTTATTGGCAACTGCCGATTGAAGGGTGTCGAAAGCCACTGATGCCGGATCAGAACCCATGGCTTGTGCCACTACACGTACACCAACACGTTCTCCCCAAAGTTTTATCTGCTCTACAGCTGCCGCACGAAAAGTATCGGCTGCGCCAAGCACCACCTTCAGGTTCTCTGCTTTAAGTTTATGTGCAAGTTTACCAATGGTAGTTGTTTTACCTACACCATTAACGCCAACTACCATAATTACGTATGGCTTATGATCGCCGTATTCAAACTTGCGAAAGTCGTTACTGTTGTTCTCTGCTAAAAGCAGTTGAATTTCCTCCTTTAGCAGGCGATTCAGTTCCGATGTTGATAAATACTTATCCCTCGCTACACGGTTCTGTATGCGGTCAATAATTTTCAGGGTCGTTGTAACACCTACGTCCGAGGTTACCAGCACTTCTTCCAGGTTGTCGAGAACATCATCGTCTACCGTTGATTTACCAGCAACAGCTTTCGTAATCTTACTTAAGAAACCATTCTTAGTTTTCTCTAATCCCCTGTCTAAGGCCTCTTGTGCCTCAGGAGCGGTCTCCTTTTTCTTAAAAAAATCAAATAAACCCATATGGAATGTTTAGCAAACAAAAAAAGCCCTCCCATAGTTAAGGGACGGCTCTAATATTATAGAATATTGAGATTACTTACCTTGTTGAGGTGCAGCAATAGCATCTTTAACGTGCTCGTTATGAACAATGATTTCTTTGAAAGAGTAAGCACCTGTTTTAGGTGATTTAGTCATTGTGATAACTTTTGAATACTCTTTTCCATTTCCCGTTTTAAGGGTTGCAACTACTTTTTTTGCCATGATCTAAATAGATTGTATTTTGAAATACTAAACGTATTACTTAATTTCTTTGTGTACAGTTACTTTTCTCAATACTGGATTAAATTTCTTCAATTCTAATCTCTCAGTAGTGTTTTTACGGTTTTTAGTAGAGATATATCTAGACATACCAGGCATGCCACTAGTTTTATGCTCTGTACACTCTAGAATAACTTGTACTCTGTTACCTTTCTTTGCCATTTTATTATAATTGTTAGTCGGTTAATACCGGCTTTTGGTTTTACAAAAATCCTTTTTTCACGAAGCGGTTGATTGCTTCATTAATACCAATTTTATTGATGGTTTTGATAGCTGAAGTAGAAACTTTCAGCGTTATCCAACGATCTTCTTCAGGAATAAAAAATTTCTGAAGTTGTAAGTTCGGGTAAAACTTACGTTTAGTTTTAACGTTTGAGTGAGAAACATTGAAACCCGACATTGCTTTTTTACCGGTTAAATCACAAACTCTAGACATGCCTTTAAATATATGTTGTTAATTATTAGTCGCTTAATTTTTTAAGAGTGTGCAAATATCTTAATAATATTCGTAACCAACAAGCCGGCGCTAAATATTTTTAAAAATAATGTTTTCCCCTCCGCACAAAAGCCTCTTTTGCTTCGCTGCAAAGCTAATCATCTAGAGTGAAAAAGCGCTATAAACTTTATAATAACTTTTTATAAAAGCTATATTTGAGTTTTATAAACTGAATTATTGAACCACATGATACAATTAAGTACCAAAGAAGACTATCAAAAGAATTACCAGTTAAGCGTTGATCAACCAGAAGAATTCTGGGCCGGCATTGCCGATACCTTTCAATGGAGAAAAAAATGGGACAAAGTTTTGTCCTGGAATTTTAAGGAGCCTAATATTAAATGGTTTGAGGGAGGTAAATTAAACATCACTGAAAATTGCCTGGATCGCCACCTGGAAAAAAATGGCGATAAACCCGCAATTATCTGGGAGTCCAATGATCCTGAAAAGCCTAGCGTTACCCTTACCTATAAAATTTTACACGAACAGGTGTGTCGTTTTGCTAATGTGCTTAAAAAGAACAATGTGCAAAAAGGTGACCGCATCTGTATTTATATGCCTATGGTGCCCGAGCTGGCTATTGCCGTATTAGCTTGTGCACGTATTGGTGCCGTACACTCGGTGGTTTTTGGTGGTTTTTCTGCCAAGTCCATTGCCGATCGAATTAATGATGCAGAATGTAAACTGGTGATCACTGCCGACGGGTCTTTCCGTGGCAACAAACAAATACAGTTAAAAGAAGTAATTGATGATGCTTTGATTGGCTGCCCTACAGTAGATAAAGTTATCGTACTAACCCATACCCGCACACCGGTATCCATGTTAAAAGGGCGCGACCTTTGGTTTGAAGATGAACTGAAGCTGGTAGATACGCACTGCCCGGCCGAAGAAATGGATGCCGAAGACTTGCTTTTTATCCTTTATACCTCAGGTTCAACAGGTAAACCTAAAGGTGTGGCGCATACTGTGGGTGGTTATATGGTTTACGCTGGTTACACTTTTTCAAATGTCTTTAATTACCAGCCCGATGAGGTATTTTTCTGTACTGCCGATATTGGCTGGATCACTGGTCACTCTTATATTGTCTATGGTCCCCTTTCTCAAGGTGCTACCACACTGATGTTTGAAGGTATCCCAACTTACCCAACAGCATCACGTTTATGGGAAGTGGTGGATAAACATAAAGTCAACATTTTATACACTGCGCCAACAGCCATCCGTTCATTAATGAGCTTTGGTGAAGAACCCTTACAAGGAGCGGACCTGAGCTCGCTGAGGGTATTAGGTTCCGTTGGAGAGCCTATTAACGAGGAAGCATGGCATTGGTTCGATGAGAAAATTGGTAAAGGGCAGAGCCCTATTGTAGATACCTGGTGGCAGACTGAAACTGGGGGTATCATGATTTCGCCTATTGCGTTCGTTACGCCAACCAAGCCAAGTTATGCCACTTTACCTTTGCCGGGTGTACAGCCCGTGCTGGTAGATGAGCAGGGCAAAGAAATTGAAGGCAATGGGGTTAGTGGTAACCTGTGTATTAAATTTCCATGGCCGGGTATGTTGCGCACTTTGTATAAAGACCATGAGCGCTGCAAACTCACTTATTTCTCCACCTATGAGAATCTGTATTTTACAGGTGATGGCTGCACGCGTGATGAAGATGGCTATTATAAAATTACCGGCAGGGTAGATGATGTCATCAACGTATCAGGACATAGAATTGGCACTGCAGAAGTTGAAAATGCCATTAATATGCATGCCGGGGTAGTAGAAGGTGCTGTGGTAGGCTATCCACATGATGTAAAAGGACAAGGGATCTTTGCCTTTGTCATGTACCCAAATACACATGGTGATGATGACCTTACCCGTAAAGATATTTTACAAACGGTAACCCGTGTAATTGGTGCCATTGCCAAGCCAGATAAGATTTTATTTGTATCAGGATTGCCTAAAACACGGTCTGGAAAAATTATGCGACGCATTTTAAGGAAGATTGCTGAAGGTGATGTTTCTAATTTAGGCGACATCAGTACGCTGCTGGACCCAGGCGTGGTAGAAGAGATTATTGGCAGTGCAAAAAAACTTTAATCAAACAATTTGTCTGTTCAGTTGTTCTTATAGCAATCAATAGAGTTATTAATTAAAAGAGCACATCATGGATAAGTTAGAATTAAAAGGCCAATGGAACGAGCTAAAAGGTAAAGTTAAGCAAGCTTATGGAGACTTTACTGATGATGATTTGAAATATGAAGAGGGAAAAGATGATGAATTGTACGGTAAAATTCAACAAAAAACCGGCAAAACCAGAGAAGAAGTAGTAGACTGGTTGAAATCACTTTAAAATGACATGTAAACCTGCAAAGGCTACCATAAAGAATGTTGATTGTTGTTTTTAGTCAGATGTTTTAAGGTGCATAATAACAATACTGATCCTAATGAACAAGATTAACCACTGAAGATGAAAAGGTCCGGAATTTATTCCAGACCTTTTTTTATTTATAGAATAGGCATAGAAATTTTAGTACTTAATTGCTAAAATTTCTATGCCTAACATTAGGTGTTTTACAGACTAAAATCTAATATTCTAGCGCTTAATCTCTGGTAAAATAATGTTTTACCTGTGTTATTTTAAATAAAACAAAGGCAAAACCTATTGTTAATAACCGAAGATCTGCTCCAGTGTCAATGTTTTAACGGCACCAAATTTTT
>NZ_JAZQNU010000207.1:0-1852 GCF_045627485.1 Pedobacter sp.
ATAATCCAACCTTCATGCGGTGCAAAATAATCTCCTGGATTAAAAGAGGAACCTGAGTAATGGCCCTGTGAAAAAGCACCCAGGTAGGAAACCAGGGATACCAGGAGTAAAATAAATTTTTTCATGATCCTTATTTTTTACTGACAAAATACTTCGCTAGCGCTTTATAAGCAGGTAGCGAATAAGGATCGTTTGCTTGATTTGCAGCTAACGGATGCGATGCAACCCTTACAATTACCATTTTAGCGACTGGATCTACATAGATCGCTTGTCCGTGAACCCCCCGGGCGCTAATAGCCCCGTCCTGGTTGTCTGTAACCCACCACATATCCTTGTAGCTCCAGTTTTTCAAATTAGTGTATCCTGCTTTTTCAAATGCTTTCTGGCTACCGCCTGCACTGAACTCTTTTACAAGTTTTGAGGGAAGTATCTGTTTTCCATTGAAGAAGCCGTTATTACATACCATCGCACCAAACTTGGCCAGATCCCTCAAATTGACGTTGAATCCTCCTCCTGCATAAGCAATTCCTGAGCCGTCTACCTGGTAATATCCATCGAAGTGTGTACCTAGTGGTTTCCAGAGCCGTTCTGAAAGTAGCTCTGGAATGCTTTTTCCAGTTACACGACTGATGATCCAGCCCATCGCATCGGTATTGATTGTTCTATAACCAAATGCCAGCCCGTGTGTTCCTTCTTTTTTAACGGTTTCCAAATATTCATAATAGTTTTGCGGACCGTTATATCCGGCTGGTTTTGGGAAGGGATTTCCTGCGGCCGAATACGTCCATATTTCGGATTTGGGATTCGAATAATCTTCGCTATACTTTAGTGCGGTTGTCATATCCAGAATTTGGCGGACGGTAGCATCACCAAAGCCCGATTTCTTTAATTCAGGTACATACTCCCCGGCGGTTTTATTTTCATCAAGAACGCCTTCAGCAACCAACAAAGCGCCTAAGGTGCCCGTAAAGGTTTTGCTAACCGACATCAATGCGTGGATGCCATCAGGCTTTAATTCGCCGAAATATTTTTCATACACAATTTTTCCATCGTGCAAAACGATAACACCATCTGTGTAAACTTTATCTAATGATTCTTTCCAGGTCGTCCTTTCGGTTGTACCCATAACGGTAAACGTAATGGTATCTAATGCTTTATCAAGGTCTACGGAAAAGTTAAAGCGATTGTCTTGTGCCGATTGAACTACAGTGGTGGGGAGGAACTTTCTCATATGGCAAACGCTGTAACGTAATGCAGGAAAATTAAAGAAACTACCATCTGCTGCAGAAACGGTACGGTCTTTCGGAGGTGGAAACCCCTTCATCCATCCCATTTTGGTGGGGTCAGAATCATTGGAATTCAAAAAATCTTGTGCAATTAAAGGTTGTATTAATAATATCGACCCAATAATTAATGTGAACTTTTTCATAACTTTTTAATTAAAATTTGACACCAACGAACTTATTGATATTCAGCCTAATGTGTCAACAGTTGATATCCAGAATTGTGTCAATAAATTTGTTATTTTTAGTATCCGCCCATCCGAACCGTAATATCCACAGGCTTCCGTCTTTAAGGTGTTCAGTCAAGGGATCCCACCTGTGGGCCGCATAGTCCATGGCTTTTCCGATCTGACTTTTTGGTAATGTAGTTTTTATCTCCCTGCCGATCCACATCCCAAGCTCATTAGCCACCGGGAAGGCTTCCTCCAAGCGGAGTTGTTTGGTTGCTTCTGCATCCCTTGCCTTCCGCTCAACAGCATACAGCTGCTGGATGTATCCGACTACCTTTTTCCGCTCTTGGCCGGTCATTGTCCAGCGCCCGTACCAACTCGCGGTGTGCGTGTGCCCAA
>NZ_JAZQNU010000208.1:0-4010 GCF_045627485.1 Pedobacter sp.
ATGGCGTTAATGATATAGAGGTAAGCAAAGTCAGAAGAACCCTTACCTTCAATATTGGCGCAAATGTCTATAAGAAAGACAAGCCTCAATATGATGTTACGGTAAATGACGGATTCCAGGTTTCATTATTTGGAAAATACAATGAACCATTATTTAAACATCTCCCCTGCTAATTTATCCCCAGCAGTTCTGAAAACTGATTCCATAGACTTTTTAATATACGGTCTTGGGGAAACGTATCCTCCAGTTCTCGTACCATGACCAAGCTCTATAAGTTTAGCTAAGTTTACAGATAATTCAGGGTGAGCAGTGTTTATCCATACTATTTCCATACCTTTTGCAGTCATTTTGACTTCAGACTTCCATCCTGACGCAGTCTCCCCAGTTTCTCTTGGAGTATTCGCCATTAATGACGCAACGCCGTCTTTAGCTATCTGGTCAACTATGTTGCCACCTTTTGGAGATGAAGCTTTATTCAACCATTTCAATGAGTTGTTGAAATCACCTTTACTGTCGTACGATACTTTCATTATATCACCCCTTTGTCTTTAAAGCGGCTTTACGCTGTTCATTAAGACTAGCGTTCTGTCTAAGTATCTCGTTTTTAGTCATCTTCTTAGGAGCTTCATTATTTAATGAAATAATCTTAAGAACTACAAACAGTCGATTTAGATTTCGGTTTTCGAATTCAAGTGGAATTCCAGCGGCGAACATGTTAGCATAGATTTCCTCAGTAGTTAAAAACTTACCGCCCTTTGAAGAACCTGTTTTCTCGTTACCGTAACCTCCAAACGAAGTGGCTGTATTAGAGTTTGATATGTAATCCGACAACTCTTTCATAACTCTATACGTTAGAAATTCATCATCCAACGGGTCTAGTGCCATCAGTCTATATAAATCACGACTCTCTTCATCCGATAATTCAGATGTTAAAAATGGTTTCTTCCATTTGCCTTCCCAGTTGTATATGGCTTTTAAAGAATACTCAAATCGTACAGTTCCTAAATCTTGATAAATAAATGAATTTGTCGAAGAGTCATACTCCTCAATAGTTCCTAAATCAACCACAAGCAAGATATCCCCTCCAAAAATAGAAAAAGCAATAGGCTAAGTCCATGATGACATAACCTAGAGCTTATTTTTTTATTTATTCGATTACTGAAGGTGTGACGGTGTTTTTACGTTGTTTACCGTTATCCGCTACACCTTCGCCAAATTTAGCAGCAAGAGCTGGATCTGTTAATAATGCCTCAAAGAATTCAGCATATGCTTGAGAGTACTCAAACTCCTCGCGCAGTTCTGCGTTCTTTCGGAATGATTTACCATCAGCAGTTTTTCGTCCGTATGATGACAATACAATCTTCTCAAGGAATGTGATTAACTCATCAGGGTCTTGACGCGACACTAAGTCCTGAGTGTATTCTGCCAAACTCATCTTAAACTTAGCCTCAAGACGAGTTACTTCAGGTAACGATAAGTGGAAATAAAAATCCTCTTGACGTTCCTGACCGTTGAAATCTGTGTATGCAATATTTTGTTTAAACATTATTGTTTTCCTCCTCGAGTTTGTTTTTAAATTCCTAATTCTATTCCTACTGCCCAATTTCGAGCAATTTCTTCTTGCGTTAACACGCGGTTATATATCCTGATTCCGTCCATAATACCACTATGCGGGGTTTGCGTTCGACTTAACCAAACGAAATCTCCATCTGCAATAGTTCCAATATCTGTCGTATAGCCATCCGATTCAATATCGCCAGTTAAGGGATCGTATAGATAAGCTGTTATTCTACCGTTTGTTAAATCTGCAGTAATGGTTATATAAATTAGTCTCAATGGGTTTTTTATCGGAATGTATTTATGGTCTCTGTATTTATAGGTATCAAAAATGCCCGATAAAACTAATTCATACGGTCCAATCCAAATTAATTCTCGACCGTCTTGATTGACCAAATCTGCATATCCATTATTAAAACCACCATCAGAACGCATACGCATCTCAAACGTTGCGCTTGTTGTAGATTTCAATTCCGTTGGTATCGGTATTTGTACATGATCGGTTGTCTTAGCAAACACCATCCCATTTTGTGTGACAGTTGCCCCATTAATAACCGCGTCGTATTGACCTGTTGTAGCTGGCGCAATGTTCGCCCATGTTTCGCCACTGACTCCTAGTTTACTGTTCCAATACCCCACTAATCCGTTCGTAACGATACCCGTGTCTGGGTCAGGGTCTACTGGGTCCGGTGTATCAGGTGGGTCCGGTGTATCAGGTGGGTCTACTGGTTCAGGTGGGTCTACTGGTTCAGGTTCTGGTTCAGGTTTCTCCTCCTCAATTGGAGGGTCTAAATCAGGGAGTTTTTGGTTCGGTTAAAGCAATTACTTCTTTAATTGACGGTAGTTTGGCTTCTTCAGATTCAGTACCGTATAACATATCAGTTAACGCTTTCCAAGCCGCTGGTGTCACTTCATGTTTAGATACTGTGATACCAGCAGATGCTTCTAAACCGATATCGCTTAAATCGACTGGTGTAGTCGAATATTCCCAAGAGAATGTTAAAGCGTTTGGATCCTCATTTACAGTTTCGTACGCTCGCTCAGATGGTGACACTTTGGCATTGTAAATTAAGTGAATTTTCTCACCGAATCCATTACCTTGAGTATCGTTACCTACGATAGTAGCGTATGCTAATCCGAAAGGTTTACGAGTTTGTTGACCCACATATACTCCTGGGTTCACTGCGGCTGAACCATCGCAAGCTTCAAATTCAGTTGGGTATGTGTACGCATCGATAGAACCTTTTAAGTTCTCAGCAGACATTAACGATAAGTATTTCATGTTGTCGGCATAGACTGGATTTTCTTCAGCCCCATCGTTAGATTTCTTTACAGAAACTAAACCATTCCAGGCAACACCATTTTCGTAAGCGCCAGTAACTCCTTGTGGGAATAAGACACCTTTAGCGGTACCTGTTTCGTATAAACGTTCCCCTGATAAATCCCATTGTAATTTCGCCATTTTTTTAATGACCTCCTAATAGTGTAAGTTTAATGTTGTGTGATATAAAGAATCAACCACATGATGATTGGTGATTGAACAGTACTCGAATAATTCCTCGACCTTGTCAGCGCATTCGCTGTCGGGGTCTGTCTCGATCAATGTAAGTGTGTACGCACGAACTCGTCTATAGATTCCTCCGTTAGCGAAGTCTTTATAGTTTGGGGTTTTGTGGTATACAATACAAGGGTATTTCATTTTCAAAGTAGCGGGTGGTTGGAAATATGCGTTAGGGACTAATGTCAGTAACTCATAGTGAAGTTCTTCTCTACTCCCCATTATACAACCCTCCTAAAGTAACAATGATCCTAGGTCGCTGTACCTCGATGGACTCAACCATCCATTGTCTCCCGTCTACCTCCAGACGTTTAATGTCATGGTAGTTTCCGAGCGCATAATCATCAGCCACCAACGACACCCTATGATTAAGGGTTACATCACTATGGACTTTGTCGCCATTTTGAAACGACGAGCCCTTACGCAACATGTCCCCTTTCATAAAGTGTTGTTCCACCACTTCAGTCCATACGCCAGGTCTTGTTTCAGCTTGCGTGACGTATGTTACTAAACCAGCGTATCTAGCCATTACTCGCCTGCTGGAGGTACTACTTTGTCAGCTTGACGTTGACCTTTCGTTACACCGCCTGTTGAATTGTCAGCGCCAGTTCCAGCAGCGTTACCTTTTGTTAAGTGGATAGCAGATTTTGGAACAGTTAAGGCACCAGATAAGCGAGTTTCGATTAAGTATTTGTATTGGTTGAAGTCGATGTCGAAGTCGTCGAAGTTAGTGATTTCGCCACCTTTAGTAGCGCCAAGAGTGTAGTCGGCTAAGTTAACGATTACAGCGCCTTTACCAGACATGAATGTAGTAGGTACGATTTCGCGTAAACCTAAACGTGTAGCAATTGCTTCGTTTGAAGGGATGTCGCCGAATAAGAAACGACCGTCTTGA
>NZ_JAZQNU010000209.1:0-39785 GCF_045627485.1 Pedobacter sp.
CCATTGACCATTCCACCCCTATGCCCGCTGATAATTGGCCTGTCTTTACCCGTATATTTAAAAAATGACTGCAGTTTTTTCGCATTCTTAATTTTCAAATGATGCATTTGTTGGGCCGATGCATTCTGAACAAAGGCCACCACAGCAACGGTGAAAAACAATGCCTTAAAAACATTAGATTTATATGTCATATCGTTGTGATTTACTGTTTAAAAATTTTAAGCTTATATCTCCCTACTCCATCCACTCCTCCCATAAATTGGCATTTGTTGCCGCTAACGCACAACGGAAGTATTTAATGATGATTTTCTGTCAAACTGTAGAACGCATTCATTTTATTTACTAGCCCCCTCTCATCGAAAAACATTACTTCAATAGCGGTTTTATCTAACACCGTTTTGTAATACAATGCCACCGAATCGACACCTTCAGTTATACAGATGAGTTCAAATTTTAATTCCGGAAATCTGCTTAGTGCAATTGTCCAATATTCCCTTACGGCTTCCTTGCCTAACAAACGGCTTTCAGTTCCTTGGGTAGCGATTTTTATCATCGGGGACGTCACTTCGACGTCCTCAGAGAAGTGAGATAAAACGCCTTCGATGTCGTGGTTGTTCCACGCTTGTAACCACGCCTGAGCAAAATTCTTAATATCCATTTTTTTAATATTAGTCAATAATATTTGTTCTATCACCATGAGCCATTGGTTCAGATATAACTATGAATTGCAACGGCTCAGTTCCCATATTACATACAGAATGCTCCTTAGTGCTGGGCACATGAATGCACTAGGGTTATTTTCATACACGATATATTTACAATAGTTAATTACTTATCTGATCCATGTTAACTCAAGATACGAAAATGCATTTTGAACGGGGTTTGCTGTGTGGGCTTAAATTGACGATAGGTTATAAAGAGTTAGCTTCCACAAGTGATTTAATTTTTTCTAACATTGGTTTCCAACCCAGACCACCATTGTAGACTTCTTCAAAACGCTCGTTACCTTTCGCAACAGTTGTAAAATCTCCCTGACTTGCCGTTAATTTGGTTTTTCCATTTTCTTCCTTCAAATCATAAGCGACTTTTAAATAGTTTTCCGCAACGTCCTCGATGCTAGTATCATTCGGGTCAAACGTAGAGTATTGAAGATAACTGCCTGGGCATATTGCTAAAATCTGGCCTTTAACCGCAACGAATTCCTTCCCCTCAACCACACTTTTCCAGATTAAATTATCCCCTGGATCCCAGTTTGACACAGCCTCGCAGCCGTACATATAAATTTTGGTCTTTTCAGGATTAACTAGTGCATCCCACACACTTTCAGCAGGCGCATTAATTGTTATTGAATTACTTACAAATGATTTTTCCATATCGCTTATTTATTTTTTGACAATTATACTAAAGACGTGCTGTCGCAAATTGCATTTAAAGGATTTTTTCTAACAAAAAAAGAATGCCTCAAGAGCGTTTCTTTTGAAAGTGTTACTGAAAAGCCTTAGCACTGTTTCCTGACGAATATTTTCCATATTTCCATGTATTGGAATTATGATTTTTGTTCAAATCTGCAACTTAGATTAGATGAGGACATTTAGGTTGAGAAGTAATTGTTACCCATGGTAATAATTAAGTGCTTCTAAGATCGTAGAAACTTCATTTGGAGAGAAATGCAATGTCATTACATTCCATATTGATCTTTGATTTGTTGGTTTATTACACGCTTCAATACTTTGGATGAATAAGCATATAATATCGACATTATGATACAGGTTTCTTTCTCATAACAAGTGGCGTGATTCCGAAACGCTTTTTAAATGCATTGCTAAAATGCTGTGGACTTGCATACCCCAGGACATAGGCAATCTCAGCTGCGGTTTTTTGTGTATCCATTAGGTATTGATATCCTAACAGGAGACGTTGTTCAGCCAGGTAACCAAATACAGTCGTCTTGAATAATTCTTTAAACCCTCGCTTCAATTTGAATTCGTTCAAACCTACACTTAGGGCGACTTGCGATAACGTTGGCGGTGCTTGAAGGCGCTGATTGATCATATCACGGGCTGCGATTACCCTTTCTTTATCATCTTTATTATTGATAAATTTCTCGGAAGTCTGACTTGCAGAAGAGCATCCTTCAACAGTCAAAACGAGGAGTTCAAGACACTTTGATAGCATTAAAATTTGCTTCATTTTACCACTGTATTTGCAATTTGTAATCTGCCGAATTACAAATTCAATTTGAGGATTTATGGCTCCCCAATGATTATTTAGAATCGCACTCTTTCCACTTTCTACCAGGTCGCAAAACCTTTTGAGGCTATCGCAAGCATTTTGAGTAAATGCAATAAATGATCTCCTGGAGAACTGCACACCAAAGGTTTCAAGTTCTAATGACCTGTTTTGCACTAAGATGTCAAAGCCTTCGGAAAACATTAAATTATGGTGCCCTCCTATAAGATCAAACATGGAGTCCAATTGATTATAGGTAAAACAATAGTTTCCTTTAAGCCCAAAATGGAGTCTCACAACATCTTCCGTTCTGCTTGTAACGAAACTATCATACCTGTTAAACCTAGAGATATTGTGGTCAACCTTTATTTCATCAAATAGCCAGGAGATATTTTCAAACACACCGTCTTCCGTCTCTAATCGCTGAACTTGTTCTTCTGTCATTTCTCGTACCTGTATATAAATTCTATAACTCGATCTGGAACCACGCTATCTATAAGAAATCTTGATGCCAGTTCGTCATACACGATTTCATATTTCATTAATTCTTCTATTCGTTATCAAACATGCCTTTCCATCAGGATATTGTGCATCAGAAGGAATTTGGAACTAATGAAAGATTGAAATTTAAGATAAGTACAAATCAAAAAACTTTCTTTGGTCTTTGTGGTGGACACATGATTTAAATATTTTATCCAGTTAACGATGTGGAACAATTGGGAAGATCGTTTGTTTTCATTAACCAGTTTGGTGTGTAAAACATAAAAATTATAGCAATGGTATTCCTCCTTAATTTAAACACACCCAATGTGGTCGTTTCCCATTTTGATTAGCTGATAAAAAATTTAAAGATACCAACCAAGCCACTTTAGATTCAGGACAGGGTATAACCACAAAACTGTCCTTGTAATTGACGAATACCTTAAATAAATAATCATATGAAAAAGTACGAAAAGTTTAACCAGCAATATATCAATGGTATATGGAGAGATGGCGCTTCCTCTACAATAATAGATGATGTTAATCCATATGACCTTTCAGTGGTTTGCTCGTTCAGGGGGGCCAGTCTTGCAGACTTAAATGAAGCTTATGAAACTGCTGCTTTAGCACAAAAAGAATGGACCCGAAAACTGCCCAGTGAACGCAGTGAGGTGATGTTGACAGTAGCGGATATTATAGAGGCACGGCAAGAAGAAATTGCCGAAATTATGGCGATGGAATGTGGAAGCACCTATGTCAAACAAATAGCAGAAATAAAGATTACCGTCAATATTACCCGTGAAGCTGCAACGTTTCCAACTCGCCAACACGGTTTTATTTATGATTCCTATACTCCTGGAAAAGAAAGTCGAGCTTATCGTAAACCTTTAGGTGTGATCGGAGTCATTAGTCCCTTTAATTTTCCGCTAAACCTAACCATGCGTTCTGTCGGTGCAGCAATTGCTACTGGTAATGCCGTAGTGCTCAAACCAGCTTCGGAAACCCCAATTATTGGAGGAACCTTATTGGGCTTGCTCTTTGAAGAAGCCGGCTTACCTGCAGGTGTTCTAAATGTTATTGTTGGAAAATCATCAGAAATTGGTGATCCATTTTCTGCGCATCCCATACCAAAAATGATTTCTTTCACGGGTTCTACGGAAGTGGGAATTCGTATTGCCAAAATTGCTGCGGAGGGTTTAAAGAAAACCGCCTTAGAATTGGGTGGGAATAATGTATTTATAGTGTTAAACGATGCGGATATCGATCAGGCAGTTGCCGCGGCAGTATTTGGTAAATTTATGCACCAGGGACAGATTTGTATGTCCATTAACCGAATTCTTTTACAAGAAAACATTGCAGAAGAGTTTACGCAGAAATTTATTCAAAAAGTAAAAACTTTAAAATATGGGAGTCCTGCCGACAAAGATGTGCTGGTAGGCCCGGTGATTGATGATAAAGCCGTTAGCAGGATCATGAAAAGTATGGCAGAAAGTGTTGCGATGGGTGCTAAAGTTGCAGTTGGTGGCACATTTGAAGGTCGTGTAATTGCGCCAACGGTACTTGTAGGCGTAAAGAATGATTATCCAATTGCTAAAGATGAAATCTTTGGACCAGTAGCACCTATCATTAAATTTAGAGATGAGGAGGAGATGCTTAAATTAGCAAATTCGATAAACTATGGGTTAAGCGGCGCTATACACACCAAAGATGTAAACCGCGGTGTGTTATTGGCTAAGAAAGTAGAAACAGGAATGATCCACGTAAATGACCAAACCGTAAATGATGAACCTAACGCACCATTTGGTGGAGAAAAAGGTTCAGGACTGGGTCGTTTTAATGGTAACTTTATCATGGAAGAGTTTTCTACCTTACAATGGGTAACTGTCCAAAATGAAAAACGTCGTTATAGTCCGTTTGCATAATTATATCATATAAAACTGTTAAACTAAAAGACTCAGAATCATCACCTAATTACTTCAACGAAATATACAGCTAGCCTTTATGACTTGATTTCATTGCTTTTAATTTTTTAATTTTGGTATCGGATAGAAATTCCCGATACCGATCAGTTTCCATTCCAAATATCGCCATTTTCCCTTGGCTGTTACAATGAATTCCAAAACCATAAGTTTTGGTTAAAGGCGAAGCGCGAAAGCATGGTTGTCCCTTAGAAAAAAAATGTTCTCTAGCTTCCTTGTATTCTGCTTTAGTTAAACCCTTTTTGTCCGCGTACACAAAGAATAAAACATCATCCGATGTATACTTGTAAGGGTTATTAGCAATAAGTTTGAATTGCATTTCCGCTACCGTTTCTTTTTCCCTCTTTGGTGGTGGTGTACCGCTTTTCGCTTTGGTATCTTCTGAAACCTCAATTAAAGTATCGACGTAGTTTGTAGTGTGTAGTTTCATTTCCAAATTTTTAATTAAGGCTTTGTATTAGTCCTTTTTTGGTTCGGGAAGTGTATGTTTAGGTAATGTAGTTTGGATAAATTTCTTAATTCAGTGGCTAAACAGACTAGCAATTGCTAATTGCAGACCTTCAAGGTGAGTCCCTAAAAAGGCTTTATTGTTAAGTTTTCCTGCTTAAGCAGGATAAAATAAATAATCTTATTCACCGAACATTTGCAAATATCCACAGGTGGCATGTTGGCATTTTAGCGCAGCCATTATCTTAATAGAGGCTTTTAACTACTGTTGACCAAGTTGTTTCCGCTTTATATAGTATCGTTTTGCTTTGTCGCTAGAACCACAGACCTTCATGTCACACCATTTACGCCGATGGTTTTTGCTTTCATCGAGAAACAACCATGTGCAGCGACCACATTGCTTAATAAATATGTTTTTGCTTCCAGTCAAGATTTCATAGGCAGATAATACATAATGTCGCAATACCTGGGATAGATCTCCGTCCTGAACACTCCAATCTCTAAAAAGCTTAACTCCACTAATCGAAATCTTCCTGTGAGCTAATGTGTCGGCCAAATATTGGTTGAAAGTAGCGAGAACCTCTTGATCTATTTTCCCACGATTTGCCAGCGTACTAAAAATAGTATAAAGAACCTTCCGGACGTACTTTACTTCATTTAAAGCATTTGCCGCGAGTTCAGGATTCCGATTGGCTTCATCCTGTAGTGTTATTGATGTTTGTTGATGGATGATACCATGACGACAAGCAAGCGTAAGAAAGTCGGTATAGCTGTGTAGTCTCTCGACTATCTCGCCAGGTACCATTCCGTAGCCAGAATTAACAAGGTCTAGAGATGCGTTACCCGCGTCTAAACCCATTGTTTGTATCGTTGAGATTTTCATCATCTAACAAAGTTAAATAAATCACACCAATGTTTACTATTTAGATGGTATAAACCATACATTTGCACTGTCTAATTTAATTTTGGAGGTATGAAACATAGAGTAAGCAAATCTAAACGTAAGTTTTACAGCCTGGTGCAGTTTTGTAATTATAATTCAAACATAATATAACTGACTATGAAACAGGTTGTTTGCCTTAGACACTACATAATAACCACTATATTCTAATACGTTTCTCTATCAGATGTAAAGTATTTTTAGGTGAAATCTTTTACCCTCAGTCTATTTGTTAAACTGCATTTGGAATAGAGTCGAGCGAATGATCAAGCAAAGTCAAGAAGGTTAGTACCACTTTTCAAAGAACAATCGGCCCGCTAGTTCTGGAGAGGCAAATATTTCTTTAAATCATCACCATAAAATATTTCCATAATCACGTAAACTGTTAAGACATTATAGGTCATTAGTATTAATTAAATCTATCGCTTTAGCTTTCGCATCTTCACTTTTAACAATATAATCAGGCGCAACTCCTTTATGTTCCCAATTACTTTTCGTAATTTCAATTATTGGAACTGTAGTAGAAATAGAAATTCTAAAATTCTCTGGCAATGAAAAGTAGGTGTTTCTATTTGCTCCCCCTGCCGAATTTTCTCCAACTATTTTTGCTTTTTTGTGTGCTTGTAAAACGTAGGCAAAATATTCAGATGCCGAGGCGGTTTTTTTGTCGATTAGAATATAAAGAGGATTATTCACCCTAAGCTTTCCATAAATCAAATCTGAGGAATATGTTGTAACGGGATTTTTTGTTTTATCTGAAAAATAAGTCGTCGATAACAAAATAGGTTCTCCTTCAAAATAGTGACTTAGAATATATTCCATTATCCCAGGATAGCCACCGCCATTACCTCTTAAATCAACTATTAAGGCAGATGTGTTTTCAACAAGTTTCATTGTTGCTATTGCAGTCTGCATTGAACGTTTTGGATGCATAAATTCGACTATCTTAATGTAGCCTATGTTATTTTCCAATATTTGAACTTCCCTAAAGCCATAATTTAAAAGCTTTTCTCTTTTAAGTTCTTCTTTTTCCCAAAGTTTATTATTGTCAGAAGTTCTTGAAGCATTTCCTGAATACTCTATATACAAATGTCCATCATTACTTATTTCTCTCAAATCTGCCGAAACTGTTTTTGCGAAATTATCAGGATCGTTTATTGCGTAATATTTTCCACTTTTTATTTTGAAATTAAACAAATCTACTATTTGCTGTCGGTCCTTTTTAACAACGTGATTTGACATAATCAAATTTCCAATGTGAGAGGTGATATCTGTAATTTGAGTTTTACTTAATGTCTGGCCATTTACATTCGAACTGGCGATTATAAGTGCTAATAGGCTAAATAACTTTATTTTCATTTTGTGTAGTTTATTTCGTTTATAGGATTTCCACATCAAAAATTTATCTACCGTCGTGGTCGTCGGAAAAATCCATTATGCTTGCAATGTCTTTCTTAAGATTTTCCAATTACCTCCCCTGTGTTAACCGCCACTTCTGCTGCGCGCCTGTTAATCATATTGTTCACACGATACATTAAAATAATACCTACAATAGATACTACTACGATAACATATCCAACTATATCATAATGCTCGAGGGGGCTTGCAGGTGTTTTTTGGTAAACGATCGTGCCGGCAACTGATGCAGCAACCCCGCCAGCTATCTGCTGTAACGAAGCGTTAATGCTCATAAAGCCCCCCCTGTCGGCCATGGAGGGGATAGCACTTGTTAAAGCGATGGATGGCACCATGCGGCCCATAATACCCATCATCATTATAATATTAAATAGTATGACCAAGCCAAATGGGATGACGGATTGATTGGTGTATAATACACATACCACCATTAGCCATATACTAGCGAGGGCAAACAGCTTAAATTTATTTACTTTATCGCTCAGCTTACCGATCATTGGCATCACTATTAATGCGCAAACTCCCGAAACCATGAAAAGAATAGGTAAGCGCGTGCTATATACTCCTAAATTATTTACAGCAAATGCACTGCTAAAAGGCATCATCATAAAACCACCTATAGATAGTAGCGCGGTTGCTGTAAAGCCTATTCTATAATCGCGGTTGGCAACAGTGGACCACAAATGTGCCACCACCGATCGGTCGTGCTGTAAAGCCAGATGTTCGGCAATAGGACGCATTTTAACCAGTATTACCACAGCAACAATAGCAGCTAACGCAGCAGTTGCCAAAAATGGCGATTCCCAGCCCCAATGGTTGGCCAGCCATATACTAATGGGTATGCCTAAAACCTGGCTGGCACCGAAACCCATTTGTAAAAACCCCATAACTCTGCCGCGTTGCTCTAAGGCAAACATATCTGTAACAATGGCCATAGATATCGAACCTATTACGCCACCAAACAATCCGGTTATTATACGTGCGACAAGTAAGAATTCATAGCTATTGGCAAAGCCGCAAGCAACTGTACCAATCGTAAAACCAGTATAGTAGAAAAGCAATAACTTTTTACGATCGTATTTATCGGCAAAGCCTGCAGTTAGTAATCCAGAGATGCCTGCGCTAAAAGCATACGCCGATACCGCTACCCCAAATTTAGTAGGAGTTAAGCTTAACGATTTCATAAGCATATCGCCTAGTGGCGACATGATCATAAAGTCGAGTATAACAGTAAATTGCGTCATTGCCAGTAAGAAAATTACTAACTTTTGGTATTTAGTAAATGGTGGCGAAGTGGTTTCTTTCATAGTAAGTATTATATAATATAAACTGTTAGGTTAGTTCATCGCATTTATAACCACTATTGGTGGTAGGTTGTATAATATGTGGGTGCTGCATGGTGTCGGAGATAGAGATTTTACCATTAACCAAAGATAATAAAATTCATACCAATGTAAATAACTTTGTTGGTATGAATATATCTTGGCGTTCAATTTATCGCTTTCAACCGCCATATTCGGCATGGGTCGTGGGGACGCATTAATGTTGGGGGGCTATTCGCAGTCGCTATGGGAGGCATGCTTTATGAGAGAATGTTGATGTTTCAACTAGAAGATTCATAATCTTTTGGTCGCTGGTCCGTGCCAAGCTGGGCCCACTGCTTAAAAAGCCGCTTCATAAAGAAAAGCGGCTTTTTTCATTTCAACCTCATTCAGTTACCCCAGTCTCTCCCTAAATTCTTTTGGCGATACGTCAGTAACAGTTTAATATACCTGGTAAAAAAGACTGACAGCTGAAGTTCATTTCATCTGCATTTTTTTACACCAACAAAACCGACGCTTTAAATCCTTTGCTCCACTGTAAATCCACTAATCTGCTTTCTGCAAGCCAAAATAAAAACTGTCCAGCTTTGCACTCCATCCGCGCTTGATTAAATACAAATTTTTAAATTGCCACCATGGCAGTATAAATGTGTATGTTACTGTTTTAATAAGGCAGCGGTTAGCATGTTTAAATCATTTATTACCAATAAAATAACTTTTGGTAACTGTTATTGCTTCATTGGCCTTTGATAATTTCTCAAATAGGAAATATTTGACATTATTGGCGTGTTTAATAGTATAAATACGAATGGTTTTGGACGGAGATTTGTGCCTATCCGTTCGTAATGATTAAAACAGATAACAACATATTCGCCGATTTGTACAACGGAAAAACCGTCACCAACAGCCATCCGGAAATTGCGAAGCTTCGGGCTTCATCCTATGCCACTATATCGTTGCTTCAAAAGTTAAACAGCAGCGCGGATCCATCGGAGATTGCCAGGATCCTCAGCCAAATTACCGGAAAAGATATGGATGAATCTGTAGCTATTTTCCCCCCGCTATACATCAATAACGGCACAAATTTATACATCGGCAAAAACGTATTTATCAATTTCGACTGTACGTTTCTGGCTTTGGGGGGCATTATAATCGAAGACAATGTGTTGATAGGCCCTAAAGTGAGCATGCTTTCCGAAGGCCACCCGCTCGATCCTGAACAAAGAGACAGTTTGGTTCCGGGCAAAGTTCATATTAAGAAAAATGCCTGGATTGGTGCCAATGCAACCATTTTGCCCGGTGTTACCATCGGCGAAAACTCAGTTGTAGCAGCAGGTGCGGTGGTTTCAAAAGATGTGCCCGATAATACGGTAGTTGCTGGGGTTCCAGCAAAAGTCATTAAGTCAATTATATAAAAATTTCATATGAAAATAACACAAATCACTTTAGTCATGATGTTTACGGCCATGTTGTTCGCTTGTAATCAAACCAAGGAAAAAATGGACGATAAGAAACAGGAGGTTGAAGCCATTTTCCCAAAAGGTGAAAAGGGCTCAAAGGATTTATTCACCGGCAATGCTTATCCCACTCCCTTGTTAAACGCAGACAGCGTTTATAATACATTGATTGGCAACGTTTATTTCGAGCCAGGCGCCAGAAGCAACTGGCATATTCATCCGTCTGGCCAAATTTTGATTATTACCGATGGCGTCGGTTATCACCAGATAGAAGGTAAACCTATTGAAATCATCAAAAAAGGTGATGTGATAAAATGCCCGCCAAATGTGCGTCATTGGCACGGCGCCAGTCAGGATGTGGGCTTGCAACAATTGTACGTCATTCCGGATACTGAAAAAGGCATTGTAAAATGGTACGAAGCCGTTACTGATGACCAGTATTCGGCAAGCAATTTAAAAAATGAAAAATAACAGCAAGTTCTCACGAAGAAGCTTATTCATCCTTCTGATTTTTTCAATACCATTCTCCTCTTGCTTAGCAAGCTGCAGTCTAAATGATGAACCAGCAGCAAATAAAGCAAGTAATAATCCACCTGCATATAAAAATAAAAGCAAAATGAAATTAACAGTAGGAGATAAAATTTTTAAGGTAACACTGCTTGATAATCCTTCAGTCAATGCATTTAAGGCGTTATTGCCCATGACCATTACGATGAACGAGCTTAATAATAATGAAAAAGTACACTATTTAAATACTGCACTTCCTACCAATTCTCGATCCGTTGGAAAAATTCATGTAGGTGATTTTTTGCTGTACGGAAATAATGCGGTGGTTTTATTTTACGAAAGTTTTAACACCATCTACAATTACACAAGATTAGGAAAAGTGGATGATGTTACCGGCTTAAAAGAGGCATTAGGAAGCGGAAATGTGACGGTAAAATTCGAATTGCAGTAAGAGCATTTGCAATAGATAAATGCAAAATATTGAAAAAAGGCCTTTTTAACCGTCGAATGAGCAATAATTAAACTTTAATAATTAAAGAAATGGCAGATCATATCAAAAATAAAGTAGTGATCATTACTGGAGCGAGCAGTGGAATGGGCAAAACTGCAGCGAAACACCTGGCTACACTTGGGGCGACTGTAGTGCTTGGCGCAAGAAGGGCTGATAAAATAGAAAAATTGGCCAAAGACATTCAGAACGCGGGCGGGAAAGCCCTTGCTGTGGCGGCAGATGTAACAAAGTTAGACCAGGTAAAACACCTCGTTGACACCACTGTTCAACAATTTGGACGTGTGGATGTGATCATCAATAATGCAGGAATTATGCCTTTGTCGCCAATGGACAGGTTAAATGTTGAAGAATGGAATTCGATGATCGATGTAAATATCAAAGGTGTGCTCAATGGCATTGCTGCGGTTTTGCCTTACATGATGGAGCAAAAGTTTGGGCAAATCATCAATACCTCCTCGGTTGCAGGTCATAAAATATTTAATGGGTCTGCGGTTTACTCTGCTACAAAATTTGCGGTACGTGCGCTCACAGAAGGTTTACGAATGGAAGTAAAGCCTTATAATATCCGCACTACCATTGTTTGTCCAGGTGCTGTTAAAACAGAATTGCTGGAACACATTTCTGAGGCAGATATTCAGCGGGCTAACCAGGACTATGTGGCTGAAGTAGGAATTAGTCCAGACAGTTTTGCACGTGTGGTTGCTTTCGCCATCAGCCAGCCGGAGGACGTAGACATCAATGAAGTCATCTTCCGCCCAACTGCACAAGAACTATAATCAGTTTTATCGGATATCACCAGCCCTAATCATACTGTTCACACAACCCACCCTAAAACGAAAAAAGCCGCTTCTCTTTAAGAAAAGCGGCTTTTTAAGCAGTGGGCCCAGCTGGGCTCGAACCAGCGACCAAAAGATTATGAGTCTTCTACTCTAACCAACTGAGCTATAGGCCCCGTAAAATCTTGTTTGATTTTGCGAGTGCAATGTTACATATTTACATCGAATTTTAAAACATATTTAATGCAAAATATAAAAAATGTTATTTTCGATTACGGTAATGTCATCTTCGAAATAGACTTTAAAAAGGCCCAAGATGCTCTGCAACAACTGGGTATACAAGATATAGAAAATTTTTTCGCCCACAAAGGACATAACAGTTTATTTGATGATTTTGAGACTGCAACCATCACACCTGATCAATTTAGAGAAGGAATCAGGCTCGCTGCCAAAAATAATGAGCTCACCAACGAAGAAATTGATGCCGCATGGAATAGTTTATTGATCGGTGTAGCACCTAATATTCACGATGTTTTACTGCGTGTAAAAGAAAAATACCGCACATTCCTGTTAAGCAACAGCAACGAAATTCATTACAACTACATCGTAGATTATTTAAAAAACGAGCATACGCTGGAGGATATCAATACCTTATTTGAGAAAGCATATTTCTCACAACACATGTATTTGCGCAAACCTCATCAGGAGATTTTCGACAAAGTGATTAAAGATAACAACTTAAAACCCGAGGAGACGTTATTTATTGACGACAGTCCGCAACACCTGGAGGGTGCAAAAAAGGCCGGTCTGCAAACACTTTTAATGACGGAAAACCCTAAAAACCTCGAAGCGTTTCTTAAAAAGAACAACATCATCTAAGCATGACCCATAAAAAATTTAAAACCTTAAAGGAGTTCTATCCTTTTTACTTATCAGAACATAGAAATTTAACAAGCAGGATCCTTCACTTTATTGGCACAGGCCTGGTCGTTCTGCTGTTCGCTACCGCAATACTGTTTCACAACTTTCAATTTTTACTGGCCATCCCAGTAGTAGGCTACGGTTTTGCATGGATAGGACACTACTTCTTTGAAAAAAATAAGCCGGCTACCTTTCAATACCCTATGTTTAGCCTGGCAAGTGATTTTATGCTGTTCTGGGACCTGCTTTCCGGCCAGCAACCTTTTAGAGTAGATGATAAAAAATAAATTGCATGATTATGCAATTTAGAATGCCGGTTAGGCATTTAATAAAAAAGGGCTTGCTAAATTTTATTTAGCAAGCCCTTTTTTATTCTTACAGGTGTATATTACATTCTCCTGCGTGCTTTTTCCTTGGCAATCAGGTTAAGCTCTCTGCTCGTTTGTCCTGCCACCGAAGTATTTTCCTGAGCTCTTCTAAACAAGTAAGGCATTACGGCTTTAATGGGGCCGTACGGCACATATTTAACCACATTATAACTGGCGTCTGATAAGTTAAAACTTAAATTGTCGCTCATACCTAACAATTGAGAAAAATACACATGCGAATGGTTGTGCGGAATTTCATACTCGTCTAAAAGCTGGGCCAGAATCTGGCAACTTTCTTCGTTATGGGTACCAGCCACAAATCCAATCTCTTTGATATTTTCTACACAGTAACGTAAGCAAGCGTTGTAATCTTTGTCGGTAGCTGCTTTGTCTGGTTGAATCGGCGATGGGTAGCCCATTTCTTCCGCACGTTTTCTTTCTTTCTCCATATAAGCACCACGAACCATCTTAACGCCAAGAATGAAACCCGTTTCACGTGCAATCAGGTGATCAGCTTTCATATCAGCAAGTTTATCATGACGGTACATCTGGTAGGTATTGTATACCACCAAACGCTCACGGTTAAACAGACGCATCATGTCTAAAGCCAGTTCATCTATCGTTTTCTGGATCCAGCTTTCTTCCGCATCAATCATGATGGGAACATTTTTATCATAGGCTCTTTGGCAAATCTTCCTGCAACGTGCAGTTACCTTTGCAAATTCGGCTTCCTCAGCTGCAGTTAGTGGTTGCTTTGCGTCAATTTTTTCTAACAAAGCGAAACGACCAATTCCTGTAATTTTAAAAACGGTAATTGGCAAACGTGAATCACCCGCTGCCCGTTCAATCGTTCTTATAATTTCTTCGCAGGTGAAATCGAACACCTCTTCCTTTTCTTCACCTTCTACAGAATAATCTAGGATCGTTCCTACCCTACCCAAGGCAAGTTGTTTAATGGTATTCTCACATTCTGCTATGGTTTCGCCACCGCAAAACTGCTTAAATATAGTTGCCCTGATAAGGGGTTTAAGGGGTAAGCCTGCATTTAGAAAGAAATTGGTTATAGGTGGACCAATTTTTACTAGAAAATTACTGCTAATTACTTTGTATAAATAGTAGGCACTGTTTAAATCAGCATTCGATTTATTCCTAAACGCAATCTCTGTGTTTTCGAAATTCAATCTTTTTATGGGGGTTGTTTCCATTGATGAGCTATGTGTGTGTTGTGATGCAAAAATATAAAATCCCACACATTACCTTGTAAAACAGTGTGTATTTATTGTAAATTGCGATCATAATGATAGAATTTAAACTAGAAGGTGAATTTATTCCCTTAATCCAGCTCCTAAAAGCAACCGGTTTGGTTCAAAGTGGTGGCGAAGCACAAACTGTTGTTGAAGACGGATTGGTAAAATATAATGGTGCAGTTGATCATCGTAAACGTTTAAAAGTTCGTGCAGGCGATGTGATCGATTTTATGGGTCAAACGATAAAAGTAATTTAATGGCAGTATTAGAAAGTGCAGGCAGCACCATCCACTTCGAAACGCACCTGGCGCCTTTGATGCCTATTATTGAAAAAGGTAAGTACAGCAAAGTATTCGTATTTGCAGACGCCAATACTTCCGAAATCTGTTTGCCGGTTTTCAGGGAGATGTTAGATGACTTCAGTGACTTTGACCTGATTGAAACAGATCCAGGAGAAGAAAACAAGAATATCGATTTCTGTATTGGAATTTGGAAAACATTGCTTGATTTTGAAGCAGACCGCAAATGCCTGATGATTAACCTTGGTGGCGGCGTGATTACCGACATGGGTGGCTTTATTGCCTCAACCTATAAAAGGGGCATCCATTTCATTAACATCCCCACTACCCTGCTTGCACAGGTTGATGCCTCTGTTGGGGGAAAAACAGGTATTGATATCGATAATGTTAAAAACATGGTGGGTACTTTCACTTTACCTCAGGCTGTATTTATTGAAACAGCCTTTCTTAAAACATTACCTGAACGTGAATTACTATCTGGCTTTGCCGAAATGATCAAACACGGCTTAATAGCTGACAAAGATTATTACCAGGCGTTAAAAAACAGCAATTATAAATTTCCGGATGCCCAGGCTATTTTCCGTTCAGTGGAAATTAAAAATGAAGTGGTTACCACAGATCCGCATGAACAAAACCTGCGTAAGATCCTGAACTTTGGGCATACCATAGGGCATGCTGTGGAAAGTTATGCATTGAGCAACAACCCAATGCCACTCACTCATGGTGAAGCTATCGCAATAGGAATGATATGTGAAGCCTTCTTGTCAAATCGCAATAGCAACCTGACCGAAGCCGAACTGAAAGACATTACCAGCTATATCACCAGCTTATACCCTGCATACACTATTGCCACGGAAAGCTTTGACGATCTGATCACACTTATGCAGAGTGATAAAAAGAACGAACATGGCCAGGTAATGTTCTCTCTATTAGAAAGCATTGGTCATTGTGAGTATAATTGCGTTGTATCTGTTAAGGATATTAAAGATAGTTTAACTTATTTCAACTCTTGTTACACAAATAACACGCAAGGCGGCTAAAATTTCGTGGCAGCGGATAAAGAAACTAACACACAATAATTAATTTTTTTTAATTAGCTATTGACAAATTAAATTTTGTTTGTACATTTGAAATAATAAAACAGAAAAAAGTGTGAAAACACTGCTGTTAAAGTAAAAGTTGATACCTTCATAACGCTGGTAGCTACCTTAAAAAAAAGACAACAAATACTGATGAGAAACATTACTACATATTGGTTTGGTTACTTCTACTATTTTAGTAAGAGCCGGGACTGATATGCAATTAAAATAACAACATAACTGTATATGAAAAGTCCCGGCCTAAAGCCGGGACTTTTTTGTTTAAAAAAAAATGAAAAAAGCAATTAGGGTAGCCATTCAAGGTATTAAAGCATCATTCCATGAGGAGGCTGCATTTAAATTTTTCGGGAAGGACATTGACACCATCGAGTGCAATTCTTTTAAACACACATGTGAAGCACTGGAAAAGAACGATGCGGATTTTGTGGTAATGGCTATAGAAAACTCCATAGCCGGCAGTTTGCTACCTAACTACACATTAATCAGAGATTACAATTTTGCCATTGCAGGCGAGGTTTACCTGCCAATACAACTGCACCTGATGGCTTTACCGGGCGTAAAATTTGAGGACGTAAAATACGTAACCTCCCACCCCATCGCCATCCGCCAGTGCATTGACTTCATAGATGAATATCCACATTTGCAAGTGGTAGAAAGTACAGATACGGCAGCTTGTGCTAAAAAAATCAGGGATGAAGAGTTAAAAGATACCGTGGCCATTGCCAATACCCTGGCGGCTGAACTTTACGGCCTGAACATCATAGAAAGAAGAATAGAATCCAATAAAAAGAATTACACACGTTTCCTGATTCTAAAACGTGATAAAAGTGAAGACGAAAAAACGATCAATAAAGCATCCATCTGTTTCCAGGTCAGCAACCATGTAGGTGCACTTTCTAAAGTACTCAACATATTTGCAGAGAATGAAGTAAACCTTACCAAAATACAATCCATGCCCGTTTTAGGTAAAAGAAACGAATACTACTTCTATGTAGACCTGGAATGGAAAAACATGGAGAATTACGATACAGTAGTACGTAAAGCTGTTAAATACACCGCCAACTTCAATATCATGGGCGAATACCTTAAAAACGATAAAGTCTAATCAATCAAAAATATTAACATTCAAAACCCCTACACAATGAAATTAAATTTAAACATCCAGCCACTAAGTACCTGGATCAACCTTAAAAATGAGCCTTTAATTATCTCTGGACCTTGCAGTGCAGAAACAGAAGACCAATTACTTTCTACTGCACACTTATTGGCGGCAACCGGAAAAGTATCTGTATTAAGAGCAGGCATCTGGAAACCACGTACCCGTCCGGGAGAATTTGAAGGTATTGGTAGTATTGGGTTAGAATGGCTTAAAAGAGCGAAAGAAGAAACAGGTTTACCTACCGCTGTTGAGGTGGCTACAGCTAAACATGCTGAAGAAGCACTTGCAGCTGGTGTTGATATTCTTTGGATTGGTGCTCGTTCTACTGCAAACCCTTTTACTGTACAGGAAATTGCTGATGCCTTAAAAGGTGTTGACATCCCGGTATTGGTTAAAAACCCGGTTAATCCCGATTTATCTTTATGGGTTGGTGCCCTTGAACGTATCAACAATGCTGGTATAACTAAATTAGGTGCAATCCACAGAGGATTCTCATCTTACGAAAAAAGCTCGTTCCGTAACGAACCAATGTGGGAACTTGCAATACAATTAAAAACCCTTTGTCCGGAATTACCGATCATCAACGATCCAAGTCACATTTGCGGAAACAGAGAACTTATCCCTTACATTTCTCAAAAAGCATTAGACCTTGATATGCAAGGATTAATGATCGAATCGCACATCGATCCTTCAGTAGCCTGGACAGATGCAAAACAACAAGTAACACCAGCAGCTTTAGCAGAATTGGTAGAACGTTTCAGTTTGCGTAAACCTGAGTCTAAAAACGAAGCATTTGCAGATAAATTAGCAGAATTAAGAAAGCAAATTGATAAGATTGATGATTTGATGATCCAGAAATTGGGTGAAAGAATGTCAATCGTTGAAAAAATAGGTGAGTATAAAAGAGATAACAACGTGACCATTTTACAGGTTAGCCGTTGGGATGAGATTATCCAGAAGAGATCTGCTTTTGCAAGAGCATTAAAACTGGACTCAAACTTCACCGAGAAATTCCTGGAACTTGTTCACAACGAATCTATCAGAAAACAAACAGAGATCATGAATGAAGGTAAAGAAACTTCTAACATTGAAGAAGCTTCAGCCCAATAAACAACGGTATGAAGAAAAACGCAATTGTTTCTTTCCTTAACAAAAAAGAGATCCATGCTGAAATCAACCTTACAGGTTCTAAGAGCGAAAGCAACAGGGCACTGGTTATCGCTGCCCTGAGTAAGGGACTTGTGGAGGTTGATAATTTATCGGATGCTGAAGATACTGTGGTGTTAAACCACATATTATCCTCCTTAACAAACCGCGACCAGAAATTACATCAGGTTGATGTAGGACATGCCGGCACAGCCATGCGTTTCTTAACAGCCTATCTTTCTACACTGGAAGGCACCTTTTTGTTAACGGGATCAAAACGCATGACCGAAAGGCCCATCCGCTTATTGGTGGATGCCTTAAAAGGCATGGGTGCAATTATTGGTTACGTAGGTGAAGCAGGCTATCCGCCTTTGTTAATCTCCGGAGGTTTCGAACAGACCACCAATAAGGTTAGCATAAAAGGCAACGTTAGCAGCCAGTACCTTTCTGCGCTGCTCATCATTGCTCCTGTACTTCCTCAAGGTTTGTCGTTGGAAATCATCGGATCACCTACTTCGAAACCTTATATCGACATGACGTTGAGCATGCTTGAAGAAGCAGGTATCAAACACGAATGGAAAGATAATACCATCACCATTGCGCCACAGCCTTTCCAGGCTTGCAAACTTACTGTAGAACCAGATTGGAGTGCAAGCTCTTACTGGTACAGCATTGCCTGCCTGGCCGATACGGCTTCCTTAACGTTGCCACACCTGAAGGAGAAAAGTTTGCAAGGCGATAGCCGGATCCAGGAAATCATGCAACAACTCGGCGTACAAACCACACGTACTGCTAATGGCATCGCTTTAAAATCTACCGGAGAAATAAATGCATCATCAGAAGTAATTAACCTGAAGGATTGCCCGGACTTAGCACAAACCATTATTGTAGCCGCTGCAGCAAAAGGTTTAAACCTGGCATTTACAGGATTAGAGACCTTAAAAATTAAAGAAACCAACCGCGTTAAAGCTTTACAAAATGAGTTGGCCAAAATTGGCGTAGCTTTATTGGAAGATAACGAAGTTTATACCCTGGATTGTGAAGGACTCCATTTCCCGGAGCATGTTTTAATTAAAACTTACGACGACCACCGTATGGCTATGGCCTTCGCACCCTTAAGCTTACTGATTAAAGAAGTGGAGATCGAAGACCTGCATGTGGTGGAAAAATCTTACCCTGATTTCTGGAAGGATCTGGAAAAAGCTGGTTTCACCATTAAAGAATTGTAGTAAACACCTAAACTGAAAAATATGGCTGGAAATACATTCGGGCAATTGTTTAAAATATCCACATTTGGAGAGTCACACGGACCAGCTATAGGCGTAATCATAGATGGCTGCCCGGCACAACTGAACATCGACCTCGATTTTATACAATCAGAACTCGATAAAAGAAAACCGGGGCAGTCGCGCATCACCACGCAAAGAAAGGAAAGTGATACCGTGCAGGTCCTTTCCGGAATATTTGAAGGTAAAAGCACCGGAACACCCATTGCTTTGCTGATTCCTAATGAAGACCACCGTTCTAAGGATTACGAGCACAACAAGGACGTATACCGACCTTCACATGCCGACTACACTTACGACGCTAAATACGGCTTTCGCGATCACCGGGGCGGTGGCAGGTCATCAGCCAGGGAAACAGCAGCACGTGTAGCTGCAGGTGCCATTGCGAAGCTATTATTAAAAGAACAAGGCATAGAAATTTTTGCGCATGTTTCTGCCGTAGGCAAAATTAATGCGCCTAACCTGGAAGACCTTAACATCTCTGAGCTTCTGGAATTAAGAGAAGAAAACATTGTGCGTTGCGTGGATCCCGCAACGGCAAAACAAATGATTGAATGCATTGATGGCATTCGCAAAGATGGCGACACCATTGGTGGTAAAATCAGCTGTCTTATCAAAAACTGCCCGGCAGGAATTGGAGAACCTGTGTTTGATAAACTGCATGCCGACTTAGGCAAAGCGATGTTAAGCATCAATGCTGTACACGGCTTTGAATATGGGTCTGGCTTTACAGGAAGTGAAATGAGAGGTTCCGAACATAACGACATCTTTATTACTGACGGTGAAACGCCAAGAACGATCACTAACTTTTCAGGCGGTATTCAAGGAGGCATTTCTAACGGTATGGAAATTAACTTTACGGTTGCATTTAAACCCGTTGCCACCATTATGCATAACCAGCAAACGGTTAATGCCGCCGGAGAAGCATCGGAAATTAAAGGCAAGGGCCGTCATGACCCATGTGTGGTACCACGTGCCGTTGTTATTGTTGAAGCGATGGCTGCATTGGTATTAGCCGATCAGTTGTTGCGAAGCAAAACCAATAGAGTGGGTTAGCCAGTCAACCAAAATTAAAAAGCTCAGCATGGAATATGCTGAGCTTTTTTTATGAACCATCCGGTTGGCTAAACTTTGAAATCACACCTACCGGAAAGGCTATTATAAACGCGGTCCCTAAAAAATGGCCGGGTATTTAACTTTATTGTATTCGTGCATCATTTGGTAAACAGTTTCTACCACATCATCAACAGATGGCTTGGTGAAATAATCGCCATCAGAACCATAAGGCGGGCGGTGCGCTTTAGCCGATAAAGTTTTAGGCTGGCTGTCTAACATGAAATAACCACCCTGCTCTTCCAGAATCTGTTGCATAAGGTAAGCACAACCACCTCCCGGAACATCTTCATCAACCACCAATAACTTATTTGTCTTTTGTAAAGAAGCAGCACATATTTTATCGGTGTCAAAAGGTAATAGCGTTTGAGGATCTACAATTTCAATGGAAATACCCAACTTCTCTAGTTCCTCTGCAGCCTCTTCTACTATTCTCAAGGTAGAACCATATGATACCACGGTCAGGTCGGTACCTTGTTTAATCACTTCAGCTTTACCAAGAGGCAAAGTATACTCACCAATGTTCTCTGGTAACTTTTCTTTTAAGCGGTACCCATTTAAACATTCGATTACCAGGGCTGGTTCATCAGACCTGAATAAGGTATTATACATACCGGCAGCCTGTGTCATGTTACGGGGCACACACACATGTAAACCACGTAAAGAGCCCAGGATCATTGAAATCGGCGAACCAGAATGCCATACCCCTTCTAAACGGTGGCCACGGGTACGAATGATAACCGGGGCCTTCTGTCCTGCTTTAGTACGGTAAGATAAACTAGCCAGGTCATCGCTCAATATATTTAAGGCAAATAACAGGTAATCCAGGTATTGTATTTCAGCAATTGGCCTCAAACCACGTAAAGCTAGTCCTATGCCCTGCCCAACAATGGTCATTTCCCTGATGCCGGTATCGGTGATTCTTAATTCACCATATTTAGCCTGTAAGCCTGCAAAACCCTGGTTTACATCACCAATATTCCCAAGATCTTCACCGAATGCTACCAAACGCGGATCACGGGAGAAATTGCGGTCAAAACACGCATTCAGGATTTCCCTGCCGTCAACCATTTTACTTTGTTCTGTATAAACGGCTGGATTTTCCTCAACAAGTAGCGGACTCTCTTTACCATCAGTAAACAACTTCGAATTGTAACGCTCCTTGTTTTCTTCCAATTTCTCGTTTAACCAGTTAACCAAGGTTGCACGTGCAACAGATGGTTTATTGATCGTTAACCTTAGTGTTTTACGTACAGCAGTTAATATTTCCTTGCGCAAAGCATCAGGCGTACTGTTTAACTGACTTATTAATTTATTTATTTGTTGATCGCCATCGGCCACAGCCGTAAGCATTTTCAAAGCCTGCTCTTTTTCGACGTTAATACTACCAAGAAATTCATTCCAGGCTTCTTTCTGAGCCAGTCGAACCATTTGTTTGGCTTCGGTTTCTAATTGTGTTAAATCCTCTTCTGTACAAATGGCCGATTCAAGCATCCATTTGCGCATCTGCACAATACAATCGAACTCTCTCTCCCATTCCAGGCGTTGCTTATCTTTATAACGCTCATGAGAACCTGAGGTAGAATGTCCCTGCGGTTGTGTCACTTCGGTTACATGAATCAACACCGGTACATGTTCTTCACGGCAAACGTCAATGGCACGCTGGTAAGTTTCGCATAAAGCCGGGTAATCCCATCCGCGAACTTTAAATATTTCATAGCCAGCAGTATTTTCATCACGCTGAAAGCCTTTTAGAATTTCCGAAATATCTTCTTTAGTGGTTTGGTACCTAGCAGGTACAGATATACCGTAACCATCATCCCAAACCGACATGGCCATAGGAATCTGTAATACACCTGCAGCATTGATGGCTTCAAAAAACACCCCTTCAGATGTAGATGCGTTGCCAATAGTGCCGAAAGCAACCTCATTACCGTTAACAGAGAAATTCTTTAAATATGCTAATTCAGGATTCTTTCTATATAATTTAGATGCATAGGCCAAACCAACAAGGCGAGCCATTTGGCCACCCGTAGGTGCGATATCAGCCGATGAATTCTTCATGGCTGTTAAATCTTTCCAACTACCGTCTTCATTTAATGAACGGGTAGCGAAGTGGCAATTCATCTGTCTTCCTGCCGATGCCGGATCAGCTTCCAGATCTGGATTTGCATAAAGTTGTGCAAAAAATTCCTTGATGGTACATATACCAGTGGCAAAGGCAAAGGTTTGATCCCGGTAATAGCCCGAGCGCCAATCGCCATTTTTAAATGCCTTAGCCATGGCTATTTGTGGCAACTCTTTACCGTCACCAAAAATTCCAAACTTTGCTTTTCCTGTTAAAACTTCCTTACGACCCAACAAACTAGCCTGGCGGCTTTCATAAGCGATTTTGTAATCGTTAATGACGATGGTTTTGAAGTCTTCAAAGCTTAGAGCTGAAGCATCAATAGGGTTCGTGGTAAGTTTATTATTTGGCATCATAAGCATTTATATTACTGGACAAAGATAACATTTTATAAAGTATGGGTTAAAAACCCGTGTAATTATATAGTGGTATACTTTTTGAAATGTAATTTTAAACATTAGATTTGTTTAAAATCAAACATTCATGAAAAAGCTAATTATACTATTTTCCTTCGTATTAGGTATTGCAGTTACAACTCAGGCACAAACTAAACCAGCAGAATTTAAATTTGATAAAGAGAGTCATAACTTTGGTAAAATTCCGGCAAACCAGCCAGTTTCAGTAGAGTTTAAGTTTACAAATATAGGTGATACTCCTTTAATATTAACAAAAGTTGAAACCACCTGTGGCTGTACTGTACCAGAATACACACAAACGCCCATTAAAAAAGGCGAAGCTGGGGTAATAAAAGTAACCTATAGTGCAGCAGGTGCTCCGCTTCCATTTAGCAAGAGCGTTAGCGTTAGTTCTAACGCTAAAACACCTACTAAAGTTTTGTATATCAAAGGCGAAACAACCAAGTAAAGGTAAAATTTAATTTAACTGAAAACCTCGTTATTAAACGAGGTTTTTTTATTTTTGCCCCATGCCCAAAATATCCGATAAGGGAGTGCAAATGCCTGCATCTCCAATTAGAAAACTAACTCCATTTGCCGACCAAGCTAAAAAAGACGGTAAGAAAGTATATCACTTAAACATTGGCCAGCCAGATATCGCAACCCCTGAGGTCATGCTTAATGCCATCAAAAACATAGATTTTAATGTTTGGGCATATACACCTTCAGAAGGCACGTTAAGTTATAGAACCAAGCTTGCAGAATATTACAATAAGTTAGGCTATAACATTACCCCGGAAGACATCCTCGTTACTGTGGGTGGTTCTGAAGCCATCACCATTGCCATGCAGACCTGCGTTAACGAAGGCGATGAGATTATTATTCCTGAACCTTTTTACGCCAACTATAATGGTTTTGCATGCATGAGTAATGTAGTGGTTAAACCTATCCTTTCTTACATTGAGAATGGTTTCGCCCTGCCTCCTATTGCAGAATTTGAAAAACTGATTACGGCTAAAACAAAAGCCATCATTATATGTAACCCGAACAACCCAACTGGTTATTTGTACTCCAAAGAAGAATTAGAGGCATTGAAAACACTATGTGTTAAACACGACCTGTTCTTGTTTTCTGATGAAGCTTACCGTGAGTTTTGCTACGATGGTAAAGAATTCATCTCTCCCATGCATTTGGAAGGGTTGGATGATAACGTAGTGGTTTTAGATACTGTTTCTAAAAGATACAGCGCTTGTGGTGCACGATTAGGATGCTTAATTACCAAAAATAAAGAAGTGATCAAGTCTGGCTTAAAGTTCGCACAGGCGAGATTAAGTCCGGGTATGGTTGAACAAATTGCAGGTACTGCTGCTGTTGACACCCCAGATAGTTACTTCGAAGAAGTGAACCGTGAATATACCTTAAGAAGAGATACCCTGGTAGGACGTTTAAACGCTATTGATGGTGTGTTTTGCCCAAACCCAGGTGGTGCCTTTTATGTAGTCGCACAATTTCCAATTGACGATGCGGACTACTTCTGCCAATGGATGCTGGAAAGTTTTGAGCATGATGGCCAAACTGTCATGATGGCGCCAGCAACTGGTTTTTACTCCACACCAGGTTCTGGTAAAAAAGAGGTAAGAATGGCCTATGTATTAAATATCGATGATTTAAATAGTGCCATGGATTGCCTTGAAGTAGCATTAAAACAATACCCAGGTAAAACATTGGCATAATTTTAGTACTTTTGTATTGCTGACGCTTACTGCGTTTCTAAACCTTTACTGGTTTAAGAAACATGGAGTAGTTAACCCGGGGGGTTGTCAGCCGTATTTGGGGCCGTCTTGGATTTGACAGGGTGGAGCTAAGTATGTAAGCATGCAGTGCGTTGTACGGCGAGCACTTTAAAGAGAACGTTCACACTATAATTGGCGAAAATAACTACGCCTTAGCTGCCTAATTTAGAATTAGCTAGCTTTTGTTCCTCTGACTGCTGCGTTGTTAGGTCAGAATCCGGAGCATCGAAATAACGACGCTGGCAACTGCAGGGTGCGATGCAGATGCGAGATAAAGCACCTAAGGAGAAAGATAAGGTCGGTTTCCAGCCCGTCTGATCCCTACAATTAATTGGAAAATAAGCATGTAGAAGGCATAATTTATCACACAACTGGACAAGGGTTCGAAACCCTTCGGCTCCACAAACCTAACTGAAATCAATCAGTTGCAATCAATACACCCAATTTTACACCCATCATAGTGTAGTTGGGTGTTTTTTTATGCTTGCTTTTTTATTCCTTAATGGACGTATAAGTATTCAGAATCTGCCTGCTAAAATTCTATCAGCAGGCAGATGTTAAGCGGTTAATGGTAAATCTTTTTGTCAAAGGCTATTATAACTGGGTATAAATATATAATTTTCAGATTATCGTCGTCTTTAATAGGATAATAGAACAGTTTCGAAATAGTAAGATCTATGTTAGACCTCATTGTTTTATTATATTTGGTGTCATAGATTATTATCGCAACGGGCATTATGAATGATACACGCTCATTATCACCCATCAAATCTTTATAATCATATGTTTGTAGTGCTTCAAGACCAATTAGTTGGTTGGCTACATTCTCGTTGTTGTTCGTTATAACTGGAATGTAGTCCTTATTCTTATCAACTACGATTTGAATGTTAAAAGCATAGAATGCGGTAGAATCTTTAAAAAGATTCTTTTTGATACTTTCAATAGTGAATTTATGGAAGTTCTCTAACGCCTGATAAGGGACTTGTGCGAATATATTAGAACTAAGTACTATTAATATTATCGTTAGGTTTATTCTTATTCGCATTTTTGTTTTCCTGTAGCTCCTACTAAATAATTTATTGCTTTTTGTTCAATTTCTTGCTTACTTTACGACACCACATTACTACCATCGTATACTTGGAAGTTAGTTGCAACTTGATATGCGTCATTTTGCATTACAGTTCTCCATTCTAAAGCAGATGCATCAACATAACTTATTCCATATAATTCTTTTAAAAAATGTGCTGTCGGGTCAATGCAGTTAATTGCCATCCTCTCGTGATCCATTCCTTCTATTTCCTCGTCATTACCTGAATGTGTCCTAAAGTAAGCATGAATTGCTTCATGAATTATAACCGCTGCGTAATACTCTTTGGAAGCATCTTCCAATACAATTAAGAATCGTTTTATAAAGTTACATTGTAAACTAATTATCAACGTTATATCCCAAATTAATTTGATGCTGATTTAGTATGAATTTTACGTATTGTGAGACATATTAACACGCAACCTGCCAGTGTCGTGATGGTTAACAACATTTGTAAAATAGACTATTCAAATCTGGAAACATTCCTGTTAAGAGTAAGCGCGTTAAATCAAACCCTCCTCTAGAATTAAGAATTGTGCCCCTTTGTTCGATAACTCTGTAATCACTTCCATAACATTCTTACTAAAGTTGATACAAACCTACACCCACACGTATAGGCGTGCCAGTTGACTATTTGACAATGAAGTTTATTGTCCAAATTAATGGCTTTATCGTTGCATAGGAACAAAGGGCATTACTAATAGTTAAGTCATTTCTATTTAATTACATACTTTTACAGCATGAAAAAATTAATCCTCTCCATATTAGTCATAACCTCATTATCACTTTCTTCATGTAAGAAGGAAGATGCCAGCTTCAAGCTTAGTGATACTAAACTGACTTTGAAAGTTGGAGAAAGAAAACAGCTTTCCGTAACGATGGCAGGCGACAAACAAAAGGTAGAACATTTTACTTGGTATTCAAGCGACGTTAGGGTGGGTGATGTAAATGGATCAGGACAAGCCTTCGGTATAAAGAAGGGCAATTTTACAGTTAAAGTTGAACATGATGAAACTTCAACCGTCATCGGAACATGCGAAGTAACCGTAAATTAGTAACTATTGTTGAACTGGGCTAACCAGTATAACGTTTACCCATCATATAGAATACGCTACCCTCAAATTACTTCATATTCAATCGTAGATATTACTAATAGTTAAGTCATTTCTATTTAATTACATATCTTTAGGATATGAAAATTTTCGTCTATGCCTCAATAGTTCTTCTTGTTGTCTTATCATCATGCGAAAAACTAAATGCTCCTGAGGTGGTGGAAGCAAAAGTTAAGTATTCCAACATTCTGATCCTGGGCAACAGCATAACCCAAGCCCCTGAAAATAAGGCGATTGGATGGAATGCAAATTGGGGTATGGCAGCAAGTAAGCCTGAGTTTGACTTTGTGCACCTTCTTTCAAGTAAATTTATATCAGAAAATCCATCTGCAAAAATCACGGCTAAAAATATTGCAGCCTTTGAGGTTGACTACGAAAATTACGATTTAAACCAGTTAAAAACTTATACAGAAAGTAAGCCTGATCTTGTTATAATTAGGATTGGTGAAAACGTGACTCAGGAAGCCATTGGTTTTGATGCCAGGTATAAAGATTTAATTAGTCTTATAAAATCGAATAATCCAAATGTTAAAATAATGGCCGTAGGTTCCTTTTGGGGTAATGAAGCAGCTGATAAGGTAATGGCTGGTTATTCAGAATTCATCTCATTAAAATCGCTTGGTACTGATATGACAAATTATGCTTGGGGAATATATGAGGATCATGGAATTGCTTCACACCCTGGTGACAAAGGTATGAAGGCAATTGCCGAAATGATCTGGGCTGCTATTTAGAAGTTGTCTGCGTTAGGCAGGTTGTACTTGAAATTAGTCAAGTAGCGTCTTTTGGGTCCACATAAGAAAATGGAAATCAATAAGTTACAATCAATAAACCCAATTTTACACCCATCATAGTGTAGTTGGGTGTTTTTTTATGCTTGCTTTTTTATTCCTTAATGGACGTTTAAGCATTCAGAATCTGCCTGCTAAAATTCTATCAGCAGTCAGATGTTAGGCGGTTAATGGTAAACGATTTACACAGCGTGAAATATCCTTCCCTGCCTATGATTGCGCCTTTTTAGAACCGGAACTTGCCGCCTTGCACCTTAAATTTAATTAACAATTTAATTAAAACCGAAAGCCTCCTTATTTGTCTTATTATCAGTGATATAAATAAGGAACAATAGGATTAACAAACTAAGTTCCTTAACCAACAGATCATGAAAACAAGAACACTAGGAAGTAACGGCTTACAGGTATCTGAATTGGGTTTGGGTTGTATGGGGCTAAGTTTCGGTTACGGCCCTCCAACAGTTATTCAGGACGCCATAAACCTGCTACGTGCCGCATTCGATGCTGGCATCACCTTTTTCGATACCGCAGAGGCATACGGTCCTTTTGCCAATGAAGAGTTACTGGGCGTGGCACTTGCCCCCTTCCGTGAACAGGTGGTGATTGCGACCAAATTTGGTTTTAAAGAAGGAAAACCAGGCATAGGTTTAGACAGTCGCCCCACAAGGATTAAAATCGTTGCAGAAGCCTCCTTAAAAAGACTAAAAACAGATTATATTGATTTATTTTACCAACACCGGGTCGATCCCGAGGTGCCCATTGAAGAGGTAGCCGGGGCCATACACGACCTGATGGAAGAAGGCAAGGTTCGGCACTGGGGCTTGTCTGAAGCCGGCCTGCAAACCATCCGTAAAGCACATGCCGAACAACCCCTTACCGCGCTGCAAAGTGAATATTCTTTATGGTGGCGCGAACCAGAGCAGGAAATACTGCCGGCACTGGAAGAGCTTGGCATCGGCTTCGTTCCGTTCAGCCCCCTTGGAAGAGGCTTTTTAACAGGGGCTATCAATGCCCTCACACAGTTTGACCCTAATGATTTCAGAAATGATGTTCCCCGTTTTACAGAAGAGAACAGGAAAGCCAACCTCGAATTGGTAGACCGGCTTAAAACCATTGCAGGGGAAAAACAAGCTACACCGGCTCAAATTGCCCTTGCCTGGTTACTGGCACAAAAACCTTGGATTGTTCCTATACCCGGCACCACCAAACTGCACCGCCTGCAGGAAAATATTGGCGCCACCGCCATCCAACTGAGCCCAGATGACCTGACGAAAATTAATACAGCTGCTTCCGAAATACAGATACAGGGTGCACGCTATTCCGCACTTCATCAAAAGCGTGTTGGAAGGTAAATTCAACTATTTTAGGAATTAATCAGAGGGTTATAACATTACCATTGATGGTGCTCGCCTTCAACTTTCTTTAAATTGAAAACACGCATCCGGTAACAATTCATAGCAGTTTCGCCCAATTGTGCAAGCAGTTTATAATTTGCAATGGCCCCTACTGCAGCACCAATAACAGGAATCAACTGCGCCAGCTTGGCCAGATCAATATAATCACGGTATTCCTGCTGAAACGTGCGCCAGTCGAACTCATCAGCGGTTTCAGGCAATTGCGAGCTGTAGTTTTCCCAGTTTTTCAAAAGCGCATAAATTTCGTTTCGCCGTTGCTGGCTGGAATAAGTAAGCTGAAAAATATACAGGATATACAACCTTTCCTTATAGTTTTTCACACCGAAGCCATACAACGCTGCAATGTTAAAAAGCAATTTCATTTTTATGCCAATCAAAATCGGAAGCTCGGCCAATCCAAGCAAAATGCCCCCGGTGCCTATAATAGCCCCCTCTACAGATGCCGTTTTCTGGTAAAAAGTAATTTGCTGTTTGATATAACTCTCTCTCAACAAAAGCGATGACTCCTGAGGCAACTTCTCTGTGGTGGTGTATTTGGCACCAAAAAGCACTGCCTTCACCATTTTTTCAATGGTAATAGTAATGGCATAATGCACTTTTTCAGGGATCACGTTGTTGATCCTGTTTTGTATACCCTTCGCCAGCTTGTTGGTTAATGAAGGCTTCTTCTGCATCTTCAGTTGCCAGAATTGCAGTAGCAAATAAGCTTCGTTTTCGTATTCAGTCACGCCTTTATTTATTTTATTTGAGCAAACTCGCTTGGTATTATTACACAACAAAAATGCCACCTTCCTTAATTAATAGCGGCAATGAGCCTCCTATTGTTGTTAAGCCGCCCCTACCCAGGGGAAACAAGCTGGCAACAGTGCTTAAAAGGAATTCTTCTAAACTGTTATCTAGATTTCTTCTAAGCGGGCTTTATGCTATTTTCGCCTAAAATATTAAACACATGGCAAAAACGAAATTAACAATAAATAACAACGGTTCTGTAAGAATCGAGGGCGATTTCGAAATCGTAGATAAAAATGGTAACAATTATGGTTTACAAGGTCGCGAAGTACTTTCCATCTGCCGTTGCGGTCTTTCTAAAAACAAACCTTTTTGCGATGGCGCCCATAACGGCCACTTTGAGCATGAAGCGATTGCATTTGACCTTCCTCCCAAAAAAGTATAATTAGTGGCGATCCACGGTAATTAACACCTTATAAGCTGAAGCCTTTGGGCTCCTGTAAAAAGCCTGTGTCTGATGAAGATTACAGGCTTTTTGCTGTTTTGGATATTTTGGAACCCGCCACAGTTAAAAATATTAAGATGCAAAGTCCGACAGTCGATTTAATGACTATCACATAGGTATTGGGTCGCCCCCTCTAGGGGGTTCAGTCGTCAGTAGCCGAAGAGAGGGCGACGCAAGGGCGAAGAGAGGGCGAAGCAACCCCCTAGAGACTCCCGGAAAAACTCCAAGACTATACCCCCTCTTTTTCGGCCTTTGATTAAAAAAACTTTGATCATAATTCTGCACAAATTTCAACCAGTCCCCTTCTACGTATTTATTGACAGCCTGGCGTAACAATCTGACACTAACCAGATCAAAATACCAACAACCAAACATTATGACCTTGAAACACTCTTTCGCTATTTTCATCACCGTATTAGTTTTACCCCTATTTAGCTTTGCGCAACAAACTCAAAACCTACAACACCCGGCTGATAGCATCGATAATTTCATCCATCGGTTGATGGAGCAGCGAAAAATCCCAGGATTGCAGCTTGCTGTAATCCGCGATGGTAAAATCATCAAAAATGAAAGTTATGGTTTAGCAAACCTGGAGCATTCGATAAAAACCAAACCCGAAAGCATATTCTCCGTAAACTCTATTACCAAAGCTTTTGTGGGTGTGGCCATTATGCAGTTAGTGGAAGATGGTAAATTGAAAGTGACCGACCCGCTGTCGCTTCACCTGGATAGTTTGCCTGCCGACTGGCAAAAAATATCTTTAGCGCAGGTATTAAGCCATACTTCCGGTTTGCCTGACATCATGGATGCAGATGAACAGGTTATGGGTCATGGTGTTGAACAGGTTGCATTGGATCAAGTGAAAAAGATGCCCATGGAATTCAAAGCTGGAGATCGGTTTGGGTATAACCAGACAGGTTATGTGTTGCTTGGAAAGATCATTACCAAATTAAGTGGCATGCACTTCACTAAGTTTATTGAAGACCACCAGTTCAAGCCAGCGGGCATGAATTTAACGCGTTTTGGTGACTCTTTTGATGCGATACCTAATTATGCTGGTGCATTTAGAATGACTAAGCAGGTTGGCGACAGTTTCGTGCGAATGAGCAGTCCTGGTGTGGGCTATATGCAATTCCCGGAGTTTTTCCGAACGGCAGCAGGTATCCTGTCCACCTCCACAGATATGGCGAACTGGATCATTGCCCTAACCAACGGCAAACTGCTTAAACATGATAACAGCCTGACTACATTATGGACGCCAGCGCAATTAAATAATGGCAAAATTGGAGGCTTCAACGGACTAACAAATGGCTATGCCCTGGGCTGGCCTACAGTAACAAGAGAAGAGCATCAGGCGGTTGCCCCGGTTGGTGGTGGCAGATCGGCTTTCTTCATCTACCCTAAAGACAACCTCTGCATCGTTGTGCTCAGCAATTTAATGGGAGCCAACCCTGAACGATTAATCGACGAAGTTGCAGGTTTCTACATACCTGACATGAAGGAAGCCAATGGTTTTGGCTTACCTCCTGCGGTAAAGAAATTAAGAACCGGGTTGTTAAAAGCGGGTTTCAGCAACACCGCGAAGGTGATGGCAAACCTAAAAAAGGCAGAGCCCACTATCGATTTTAATGAAAATGACCTTAATGAATGGGGTTATCAATTGTTAAAACAGGAAAAGGTTAATGATGCCTTGGCTATTTTTAAACTTAATGTAAGTTTATATCCGCAAAGCGCTAACGTTTACGATAGCCTGGGCGAAGTGCAGGAAATCATAGGCAATAATAAAGAGGCTTTGATTAACTATAAGAAGTCGCTAAGCCTGAATCCCGAAAATAAAAATGCGGCAGAACGATGGAAAGCTTTATCGGGAAACTGAAAGCTTTATCGGCAAAAGGGCGCTATAACATCTACTAGTCACAAATAACTGTAAATCATTTATTTAGTAAAATTTATTCGTATATTGCAAATAATGACTAATACAACACAACTACCCCAAACAGAAATCATCACCAAAAAACAACAATTTGAAGAACAAATGTTAACCATCGATTTGAAATATCACAGATGGTTTGGCGAAAGAACTCACCCTTTCACTGGTGAAACAGACACTATTAACAACTACTTCCGTTTCTTTGAGAATACGTCAGGCGTTCCCCAACTTCACCTTAAAGATGGCTTACCATTGGAAATTGGCAAAGACTGCAGGTTAGCCTACGACGCTATATTCAAAGTTGTTTAATGCCCTTTACCGGATTAGCTGTCGCTAACATACCTATTTCAACACGAATCCTATAAAGCATCAGGCTACAGGAAAATAAAATAGTGTTTAAAGCAGCAGCAATCCACTTCTTTTAGCGAAAATATGCGCCTCCTTTTCTTCATCACACTTACAGTGTTGATTCTGGAGAACAGTAAATTTAAATGAGTAATCCCTATTCATAAAGCATAGAACATGTCCTAAATCGCATTGAAAGCAAGTATAACCTTGATTTTCCAATTTATTTTTAGTATCCTGCTGCCTTTAGTACTGAATATCCTATTACCTTAATTTTAATGAACAGAACATTCACTGTAAAAAGCATTAGCCGTTTTACTTACGACCAATTGGTAAAATGGGGCGTTTCTGAAGAAATGGCTGAATATGTAAACCTATTGACCTTATTATTTATTGTAATCGTACTTGTTTATGTTGTCCACTATGTGGTGCGACGGGTATTGCGCATTGCTTTGATTAACATCTTCAAACGCACTAAAATCGCTTTTTTCGGCAACCTGCTCGAACATCGTTTCGCACATTACCTGGCACTCTCTGCCCCACTGGTTATCATAAAAGGTGCAATTCCCATTGTGCTGGCTGATTTTCCGTATGCAATTGCGAATTTTAATAAACTGGCCGATATCTACATGATCCTCATTATCATCTGGATTATTGTTACGGTGGTAAAAGCATGTGGTAGTACCCTGCGCGAACATCCGGTTTTTAAAAGTAAACCCATCGATAGTTATATCCAGGTTATTCGGATCATCTTATTTATAATTGGTTTAGTGATGGTATTCTCTATCCTGACCGGTAAATCGCCAATCACCTTTTTCACCGCTATGGGTGCCATTTCAGCAATCCTGCTGTTGATGTTTAAGGATACCATCATGGGCTTCGTGGCCAGTATACAGGTTACGGCCAACGATATGGTGCGTATTGGCGACTGGATTACCATGGCTAAATATGGTGCCGATGGTGACGTTATTGAAATCAACCTCACTACCGTAAAGGTTCAGAATTTTGATAAAACTATTACCACTATCCCAACTTATGCCCTGATTTCGGATTCGTTTCAAAACTGGCGGGGCATGCAGGAGTTTGGTGGCCGACGCATTAAAAGAGCAATCTATATCAAACAATCGAACATTAAATTTTTAACGCCCGAGGAAATTGAAAAATATAGAAAGATACAGGCCATCGAAAGTTATATTGACCACCGCCAGAAAGACATTGATAAAAACAACGAACGCATGGGTGCCGATAAATCGGTACTGATTAACGGCCGTAACCTTACCAATGCGGGCCTGTACAGAAAATATATTGACAGCTATCTGGCACACCATACCGGCACCAATAAACGGATGACGATGATGGTGAGGCAACTGGCACCTACTGCCAATGGTTTGCCCCTGGAAATTTACGCATTTGCCAATACTACAAAATGGGTTGATTACGAGCACATTATGGCAGATATATTTGATCACCTGCTGGCCTCTGCGCGTTATTTCGACCTGGAAATCTTTGAACTGGAAGGATCTGGGGATGTTAAACCGGTACGTTTTCTTGAAAGCTAGTGATTTGATCACTTGATGACATATAAATACCTAAAAGTCTATATATTTACATCCATCATAAATTTGACGTTAAATATGTATAAAAATATAGGGCTGTTTTTAGCCACCGCACTTTTCTCTGTTACCGTAAATGCACAGTCATCCTTACAAACAGGCAGCTGGAATGCCAATTTACACCGTGAAGACGGAAAGAAAATTGTTTTCAACCTGGCTATCGAGCAAGAAAAAGGAAAAACGAAATTATATGTGGTTAACGAACCAGAAAAAATGCTGGTTGATGATGTGCGGCAGGTAAAAGACTCCCTGTTTATCAATATGCCCCTGTTTGAATCATCGTTTAGATTAAAAATTATATCTAAAGACAGCCTTTCAGGAACCTGGATTAAAAAAGGAAGTGAAAAAACGAATGTAATGCCGTTTACTGCATCATCACGTGTTCCTTTCCGCTTTGCAGCTGCCAATGGTGATGCAAAAGCCCAGGTACAAGGTAAATGGAAAGTTGATTTCCAACGCAACGGAAACGTTAGTCCGGCAATAGGTAATTTCAAACAAGAAGGAAATAAAGTTAGTGGCTCTATTTTAACCCCTTCTGGCGATTACCGTTTTCTTTCGGGTATTGTAACTGGCGATCAGTTATGGATCTCCACCTTCGACGGGGTTTATGCCATGGTATTTAATGCTACAGTAACGCCAGACAGTCTGATTAATGGAAAATTATACAGTGGAAACTCCCCAGTGCAAAATTGGGTAGCTAAAAAAGATGAAAACGCCACTTTACAGGCGAATACCAACTTACGCCTTAAAGACGGTGAAGACGGTACCCTTAATTTTAGCTTTAAGGATATTAATGGAAAACAGGTATCTATTTTAGACGAAAAGTATAAAAACAAGGTGGTGATTGTACAGATATTAGGGTCATGGTGCCCCAACTGTATTGACGAAACAGCTTACCTTGCCGAGTATTATAATAAAAACAAAGACCGTGGTGTAGAAGTAATCGGCCTAGCTTACGAATACACAACCGATCCGCAACGTACGAATTACAGCTTAGGTAAATTGGTGAAAAGATTTGATGTGAAGTATCCGATTTTGGTGGCTCCGGTAAAATTGTCTGATCCTCAAAAAACAGAGAAAACCTTACCGCAGCTTACGGAGATATCGGTGTTCCCAAGCACCATAATTTTAGATAAATCTGGCAAAGTGGTTTCAATTACCAGTGATTTCTATGGTCCTGGAACTGGCGAATATTACACAAAATACATCACAGAGTTTGAAGCGAAGATAAATAAATTACTGGCTGACAAATAGATAACCTATAATTTCCGGGTGATAAAAAACTTTCCAGCAATAATATTGTTCATAAGTAACAAAACTGGAAATATGAATAAGCCAATAACAAACGAAATATTTGATGCCGTAAAGAATCTGAACTTTAGTGGCGATGAATCACCAAACATTGATTCTGGAGAACGTGGCATATCTGTAGTTGCCGGAGGCTATTTGTTGCTTAAAAGTTTGGGAAGCATCCCAAAACATCCTATCCTTGGGCTTTTAGGTACAGCTGCAGCCGGATTGCTTTTATACCGTGGCGCAACAGGCGTTTGTCCGGTATACAAACAATTAGGAAAAGACACCACAGATCCTGAGGCTATAAACATTACCGAAACCATTATCGTAAATGCACCTAGATCTGCTGTTTACGACTTCTGGAGAGATTTTAGTAACCTGCCTAAGTTTATGGGTCACTTAAAATCGGTGCAAACCATTAATGATAATGAGTCGCACTGGGAAGCCAATACACCTGGTAACATTATCAGCTTAAGCTGGAATGCCGAAATTACCCGTGAAGAAGAAGGGAGCTATATCGGCTGGCAGTCTTTACCCGGTTCGATGATTGACAATGCAGGTAAAGTTGAATTTAAAGACACCTTAAGTGGCACCGGAACAGAGATACTTGTTGAAATAAATTATTTCCCTCCTGCGGGTAGTGTTGGACGTGGGTTAGCCACGTTATTTAACGGTGTATTTGAAGATATGATTCAGGAAGATATTCAGAATTTTAAGTCTTACGCAGAGCAGGCAGATTTTAAAAGATTTGCAGGACTTGCATTATAATACTCAATTTAACCTTAATAAACGCGGTTTGCTACATGCATTCCGCGTTTTTTTTATGCCTGGTTAATTTTACAGTTTACAAATTGTGGTATACGCCACAGTTTACTAATGCCGGTAGCCGATTTATAAACCCTGTTATGATCTGTTTTGTCGATAAAAAATATTTTTTTATTTATTTACCGCGTTTTAATATTTAATAAATAAATTTTATATATTGGTATTATGAATTGTTAACTATAAAAATCCTATTATGAATAACTACGATAAGATAGCTGAGTTGAAAGAACTTTATTCAACTGCCTATCATCTGAACATTGATATGTTAGAGTGTTTAAGTTTCATAAAACACCTCAATGAAGTGTATTCAAATGCCTATGCGCATTTTAAACTAACGAATGATCATATCTTTTCAGATGAGGTTCAGTTGTATGTAGAAGAAATTAACGAATCCGATAAAGGAATTGACAAACTCATTGGAACCTTACAGGCCAATATTATTCAGGCCAGTGAGATGGAAAACTATCTTTTCAGCAGACGTAGTGCATTTGTAAATTAAGCGATTAACACGAATAACAGCGAACTGCAGGTGTTGAGTTACAAAAATTACACTAACAGCAAGGGCATTAATGAAATTGTGACATACGTCATTTTTTGGATGTGCATACTACCGTAATTTTGAATTATTATTCTTAATCGGTGGATGTCGATACTCTTAAAAAGGGGCGTTCCTGGAAGTTCAGCCCCTTTTTTCATACTTTTTGCCCAGGTAAATTTTTAAGGTCAGTCATTTTTCTTACCTTCATGGCAAAATTTAGGATATGAGTTCAATCAGCACAATGAGTAACGCAGAAATCGCACTAATACTAGGTCCATTGAGTATAATTATAGCCATCACAGCAATTTACCTTACTGCTGTGGTAAACAAGGTACCAGTAAAAGACTAATTTAAATTAAATTTATCTGTTGGCAGTTTGACTACATTGGAGGCAAACACAATAGCTACAATTAAGATTCCGATGATGATAGCCAGGGCAATCTGAAGGCTGGAGTACAGTTTAGAGCCGGAAACGGCGAACTCCGAATTTTTGATCAACTCCTGTCCTACTACGGTTTGAATATTGGTAAGTTCCGATAACTTATTGATACTTTCTGTAAACGATTCTTTACCCTGGCTTTCAAAAATCTTCCTTCCCGCTTCCAAAGAATGCCGGTCGCTATTTAGCAATACCTCGCTTTCTATCTCTTTGGTTTCTTGAAGTTGCGCTTTTAACTCGTCCAGTTCCGTCCTTTCCAGGTTAATCAGGTAAGTTTGTTCATATTTAGCCACCAGGGAATCAATATTTTCATTGTGCGCATTCAATTGCTTTTTCAAGTAACTATGGTCCACCAATAACGAGTCGGTATTATACAAAGCTTCTTCCAGCAGGTAGCGTTTAGAATAGACACTTTGGGCGATATGAAATAAGTCTGTAGCGGGAATCAGCCTGTCGTTATACATGGAGACGAAAGCATTGTTCATTTCTTTAATACTTCTGTCTTCGAGTATACGAATCAGGATTGAACAGGCCATAATACAAAAAAGCATTATAGCGATGGTCATTTTGTTTTTAATGGTATAGCCAAATTTCATAGGTCTTCCTCTGGGGTGGTAAATAAGTTCTGGGCAAAATTTACTAAAAATAATTCTCTTTTCGCACGGGTTATACCAGTATATAACCAGCGAAGGAAATCCATGTCCACCATTTCATCGGTTAAATAGCCTTGATCTACAAAAACGGCATCCCATTGCCCGCCCTGGGCCTTATGGCAAGTTACTGCATAGGCAAACTTAATTTGTAATGCATTGTAAAATGGATCTTGCTTAATGGCCAGTAAACGTTCCTTCTTATTTGTGATATGCGCGTAATCTTCTGACAGACCCTCATAAAGCTTTTTATTTTGCTCATACGACAGGTTAGGCGTCTCAGCCTGCAGCGTATCCAACATCACTTTACAGGTGATAGAACCAGCCTCCGGATAATCCAGAAACTCCATTTGTACTTCACTGAACCTGAAACCATAACGTTCCTCTTCATTACGTACCCGTGTGATTTTGGCCATGTCGCCATTAGCAATGAATGCCGTTGCCTCACTGTCGGGCAGCCAAAAATAGTTGTTTCTTACCACCATAATCTGGTCGCCGCCAGTTAACTCCTCTTCGCGGTATAACAAACGCGCACGTATTTGCTGGTTATATACATTTGCCGATTTATTAGACCGGCAAACCACCAGGCAGTTCTCTATACCAAATTTGCTATATGCATATTCAAGACCCTCCACCAATTTCAAGCCTGTCATTCGGAAGATATCGCGGTAGCCCTTGGTAATGAATTTTGGCAAGGTAACCACCTCGTGCTGAATAAGCTGACGCAGCATGGTGGCATTGGCTAATATGCCGGATTTCTGTTCCTGGCGCACCACTTCACGCAGCTCTATTTCGGTTACTTTTAAATGAAAATTGTCGGTCAGGTATTTTTTATTCAATGCCGGACTGTCCATACTTCCAACAGGTGGTAATTGAGCGGTATCGCCCACAAATAACACAGCACAGTTTTTATGGTTATACACAAATTCCAGGAGGTCTTTGAGAAAAGAAGATCCGTTTTGTGTATTCCATTCATCGGCTATCATGGATGCCTCATCGATAATAAACAAGGTATTTTCTGCCAGATTTGGGGCCAGCTGGAAAGACATGTCTAATGATACTGCCACCCGCTTGCGGTAAATTTTTTTATGGATGGTTAATGCAGGCCGACCGGCATAGCTGCTCATTACTTTTGCTGCCCTACCTGTTGGTGCCAGTAATGATGACCGTAGTTTGAAACCAGGCAGTGCTTTTACCAGGGCAGCCACCGAAGTGGTTTTCCCTGTACCAGCGTATCCTCTCAAAATAAAGCATTTGCCATCAAGTTCGTCCTGTAAAAAACCCGCCATTTCCTTGCAAAACACCAGCTGCTCGGCCGTTGGTGTAAAAGGATAGGTTTGGGCGATCATCCTAGCTTTATCCATTTTACAAATATGCAATGGTGTGGTTATAGAAAAAAGAATTAATTTTGTTAAGATGAATATGAAGAACAGCATTCTACTCCTTGATCCGGAATTTGATCCCAGTACCGCTCCTCACTGTAATTTATTATTG
>NZ_JAZQNU010000210.1:0-21641 GCF_045627485.1 Pedobacter sp.
TTCTCTTACTTCGTACTTGTCGGAAAGTACATTGCGTCGGAAATCATAGCTCATGGCCATGAATTCCTCGACAAGGGTCTTACCAGCTACCTCTGCAGCTGGCACACTCTGGGTTGGGGGTTCTTGCATGTAAAAAATAAAATAAATGAATAAAGTTAAGTTAGGCTTTCAGGGTTTGCATTTCATAAGATGAGATACTGCGTATAAAGAGATCATCTCGAATCGCTGCTGCGAGTGAGATCCATCGTTTCACTCAGGATGACATGGTAAGTCGTATGTGTTTCTCTAAAAGCGGCCGCAAAGATAAGGAAAAGTAATGGCGGTTACAAATAAATCCTCAAAATAATGATAATTTATTGATATATTTGTTGTGTTTTAGTGCGACAAGGCCGAGAAACCCTAAATTCTGGCTATTAAGGGGTCTGAAAGGCCTTCAGAATTTCCGAAAGTACCTTTCACGGGAAAAAATAAGTCCAGACGAATTCGTGTAGTACCTTTCATGGTCGTGGCATCCTCTACAGCGTACGCAAAAGAGTTTTTTTCAATCGGATACGCTAATTTTCTCAAACCCCAATTGTCCTCTTGAACAATTTCGGCTCCGCTATCAGTGATGATTTTGCTAAATTTGGCAATTGCCTCTTTTGCAACTTCTTCTGATAACAACGGGGTTAGAACGATAACAGTTTCGTACTGATTCATTGTTATTTATTTAAATATTTAATCAATTCCCATCATTAATATGGGGCTGCAAACTTACGTATATATTTCCAAAAATCAAATTATTAATTAGTTACGCTTTTATTTTCTAAAAAAACGCCTCCCACTGCGTAATATTTTCTAATTTCGTTGTCGCATGGAGAATTTTATAGTATCGGCCAGAAAATACCGTCCTTCTACGTTTGAAACCGTTGTTGGGCAAAATCACATTACCGGAACCTTAAAAAATGCGATCAAAAACAACCAGCTAGCACAAGCATTTTTGTTTTGCGGCCCTCGTGGTGTAGGTAAAACTACCTGTGCCCGTATTCTCGCCAAAACTATTAACTGCACTAATTTAACACCTAACCAGGAAGCCTGTGGTGCCTGCGAATCCTGTGTTTCCTTTCAAACCGGACATTCCTTTAACTTCCATGAGTTAGATGCGGCGTCGAACAACTCGGTTGATGACATCAGGAGTTTAATTGAGCAGGTACGTATCCCTCCGCAAGCCGGAAAATACAAAATCTACATCATCGATGAGGTACATATGTTGTCGGCAAATGCCTTCAATGCCTTTTTGAAAACGCTGGAAGAACCACCCTCCTACGCCATATTTATATTAGCCACTACAGAAAAACATAAAATTCTGCCAACCATCTTATCACGTTGTCAGATTTTTGATTTCAACAGAATACAGGTAGAAGATATTGCTTCGCACCTGAATACCATTGCCATGCGCGAGCATGTGGCCGTGGAAGCAGACGGTCTGCACATCATTGCTCAAAAAGCAGATGGCGGTTTACGCGATGCGCTGTCGATGTTTGACCAGATTGTTAGTTACACCAATAAGAACTTAACATATAAAGCTGTAATCGATAACCTTAATATCCTGGATTACGATTACTATTTCAAACTTACCGAATACCTCACTACAGCCAATGTTAGCCAGGCGCTCATCCTGTTTGATGAGATCCTGAACAATGGTTTCGATGGCAATAACTTTATTAACGGTTTGGCCAGTCACATGCGCAACCTTTTGGTGGGTAAAGATCCACAGACGATAAAACTGCTTGAAGTAAGTGAAAACATTAAACAAAAATACCTGAGCCAAAGTCAGCAAATATCAGCTTCCTTTATATTAACGGCTTTGAACCTCGCTAACCAATGCGACCTCATTTATAAGAACAGTAAAAACCAACGTTTGCAGGTGGAATTGGCGCTAATTAAAATGTGTCATATCCCATCGGTTATACAATTGGCTCAAATTCCCGCAACGCAAAACGGCGCCGGAAATAACGGACAACAAAAAAAAAAGTCTGATTTAGACCCTCAGTCACCATCGGTGGCACCAAAACCAGCTCAGGCAGCACCTGTAAAGCACTCTGCAACTGCAGCACCTGCAATAAACACGCCTGCTGTACCTCAACAACCTGTAGCAGCCACACAACAACCTGCACCAGTTCCAGCAGCTCCCGTTATCCCAGCAGTCCCCGAAAGTCCGGCTCAGCCACAAGAGAAAAAACGAGTGGCCGACAGTATTATGCTTAAACCGCAACAGCAGTCAAGCAATACCATGGGTACCTTAATCCCTTCCTTAAACGCCTTGCAAAATATGGCGGAAGGCATTGACGACAAGGAGCCTAAGTATATTGATGGTAATGACAAGGAGGCTTTTACATTTGAGCAACTGAAAGTGCTTTGGGAACGCTATGCCAATAAGGCAAAAGATGAAGGCAAGATTAACGTCTATACCTTGTTAACCAGTAATGAGCCGATTTTAGAAAACGATGTGATTACCGTAATCATAGAAAACAAAATTCAGGAAAGCATCCTGCAAGATGAGCTGGTTTACTTCCTGAATTATCTGCGACCGAGGTTAAAGAATTTTAACCTCCGTATTGTGACTAAAAAAGTGGAACTAGAGTTAAAAAACAGGCTATATACAAGTATTGAGAAATACCAGTATATGGTACAGAAAAATCCGCAGCTGGAAGAAATGCGCAAGCAGTTCAACCTTGACGTTAATTCTTAAGTATAAACTACTACTAGCAGGTTTAAGGCATTGGCGGGGCATCATTAATTGGATAACCCTCTTCATCAAGGTCTGTACGCTCGTCTTCAGGCGTTTTAGCCAGGTACTCATCTTCTGGGTTTAACTCCACAATTTCTCCGTCGTCAATATGCATGCCCAGGGTCTCCAGGTCATTCTCAACAACTTCATCCTTGCGGGCATATTCATCACCGATAAATGGATTGGCTTCATCATAATCCGAATTGTCATCGCCGCCATTAGCCGCGGTAGTGTCGTAAGGAAGCGGATGATCATAATCCTTATCTGTGCTTTTCACATCGATTTCAAAGCTATTTTTTTCTTTATCATAAGCCAGGTCTCTCACTTCTTGTGTTTCGCCCAAATTCTCGCCGTGTAATTTGTCATTGGCTCTTTTTTGATCAGCGTTGTTGCGGTCTGGTGTGTTCATAACTGTATTCTTTATTGTTTATAAACGCCATACAATCTTTAATTGTTTCAGAATTTCTATCTTTGCCTCTCGTATTTAGTTAATTAAAATTACATTGATAATATGTCTGTACAGAAAATTAAAGTAACCCAGCCCGTTGTAGAGTTAGATGGTGACGAAATGACACGTATCATCTGGAAGTTTATCAAAGACAAATTGATTCTTCCTTATTTAGATCTTGATATTAAATATTATGATTTAGGTGTTGAATACCGTGATGAGACTAATGACCAGGTAACAATAGACGCAGCTGAAGCCATAAAGAAATATGGTGTAGGTATCAAATGCGCAACCATCACACCTGATGAGCAACGTGTTAAGGAATTTAATTTAAAACAAATGTGGAGATCACCAAACGGAACCATCCGTAATATTTTAGATGGTACTGTTTTTCGTGAGCCAATTGTGATGAGCAATGTACCACGTTTAGTTCCAAACTGGACTGCCCCTATCTGCATTGGCCGTCATGCTTTTGGTGACCAATACCGTGCTACAGATTTAGTAACTAAAGGAAAAGGTAAATTAACCTTAACCTTCACTCCGGAAGACGGTGGCGAAGTTCAGTCGTTTGATGTATATAACTTCAAAGGTGACGGTGTTGCTTTAGCAATGTACAATACAGACGAAAGTATCATCGGTTTTGCACATGCATGTTTCAACCAGGCTTTGAGCAAAAAATGGCCCTTATACTTATCAACAAAAAATACCATCCTTAAAAAATATGATGGCCGTTTCAAAGATATCTTCGAAGAGATCTACCAAAGCGACTACAAAGCTAAATTTGACGAAGCTGGAATTACTTATGAGCACCGTTTAATCGATGACATGGTTGCTTCTGCATTAAAATGGAATGGTAACTTTGTTTGGGCTTGTAAAAACTACGACGGTGACGTTCAATCGGATACTGTTGCGCAAGGCTTTGGTTCGTTAGGTTTAATGACTTCTGTATTGATTACTCCAGATGGTAAAACAATGGAAGCAGAAGCGGCGCATGGTACAGTTACTCGTCACTACCGTGATCACCAGGCTGGAAAACCAACTTCAACTAACCCTATTGCATCGATTTTTGCATGGACAAGAGGTTTAGAGTTCCGTGGTAAATTAGATAACAACCAACCATTAATTGATTTCTGTCACGCTTTAGAAGCAGTTTGTATTGAAACTGTGGAAAGTGGTAAAATGACGAAAGATTTAGCGGTTTGTATCCATGGAAACAAAGTGGAACACGGCAAGGATTACTTATATACCGAGGAGTTCTTAGCTGCAATCGATGAAAACTTACAAGCTAAATTAGCTTAAGTTTAATCCCAATATTTAAAAGGCTGCGTGCGAAAGTACGCAGCCTTTTTTGTTTAAAGAAATTCTACATGAATCATTGTTTTCCCGGAAAAACAAGGATTCATCCCGGATTCATTTCGCTTTCGAACAAACCTAGTAATGGAGCAAAAACAATACTTTTTAGCAGAATACTACAAACCCATTTAAATTGCGAAAATTATATTCGTTATATCACATTAGACAAACATTTAAGAAATTAAAACCTCCATATAAATTGTTACAAACTTCCTGCGCCATTTCCTGTTAGAAGGGGAATAGCTATTTCTAATTGACTTACCTTAGAAAAATAATATGAGAAACATATCCCTAATAATGGCGGTTTTACCCTTCACCCTGGCCTGCCAGGAAAACGATAAACAAACCGCTCAGACAGATACCATTACCACCGCCTATAATCAGGAACTTATTCTTCCGGAGCCTAACCCTGATGCTTCAAAAAACAAGTTTAGCAAGGTTATAGGCTGGCCTGAGGGAAAGACCCCGGTAGCGCCTAAGGGTTTTACAGTAACGAAGTTTGCCAGCGACATTAAAAGTCCGCGAAACATCTATGTGGCACCTAACGGCGATATTTTCGTGGTTTTGGCTAATACTGAACGATCTGCCAAAGACAAAGTAGAGGCTGTGGTTACTGGTAAAGCAAAATCAGAACAAGGTGGCAAAAGTGCCAATACGGTTGTTTTATTTAGGGACACCAATAATGATGGTAAACCAGACATACAATCTGAGTTTTTAACAGGCTTAAACCAACCTTATGGGGTATTAGTTATTGACGACGCCTTTTATGTGGCCAATACCGATGGTTTGTGGAAGTATCCTTACAAACAAGGTGACATTTCAATCAGCGAAAAAGGCACTAAAATTATGGACTTACCTGCCGGCGGTTACAATAACCACTGGACGCGTAATTTGATTGCCAACGCCGATAACAGTAAAATTTACATCACTGTTGGTTCAGGTAGTAATGTGGGTGAAAATGGCATGGAACATGAAAAGAACCGCGCCAATGTCTTAGAGATAAATCCGGATGGAACAGGCTTTAATATTTATGCCAGTGGCTTAAGGAATCCGGTGGGTATGGACTGGGCACCGGGTACTACTGTATTATGGACAGCCGTGAACGAACGTGACGGACTAGGTGACGACCTGGTACCTGATTATATTACCAGTGTACAAAAAGGTGCCTTCTATGGCTGGCCATATGCTTATTTTGGCGCAAATGAAGATCCCCGCTTAAAAGGCCAACGTGCGGACCTTGTTAAAAAAACCATCAAACCTGATGTTGCTGTCGGTTCACACACCGCGTCTTTAGGGTTGGCATTTTACGACGGTAAAAAGTTTCCTGCCAAATACAACGATGGAGCCTTTATTGGCCAACATGGTTCATGGAACCGCTCCGTGTTATCAGGTTATAAAGTAGCATTTGTGCCTTTTAAAGATGGTAAGCCAACTGGGCCATTGGAAGATTTCCTTACTGGCTTTATTGCCGACCTGGATAAAGCTGAGGTTTATGGACGCCCGGTAGGCATTGCGGTCACTAAAGATGGCGCCCTGTTAGTCGCAGATGATGTAAGTAATACGGTATGGAGGGTTGCCACAAATTAACCAATGAAAAGATTCCTCCTCCCCGCCTTCACATTACTATTTTTAGGCAGCATAGCGCAGGAAAACCCGGCTCGCCGGGAAAAGTCTCCTGACACAGCCAATAGGTTAAAAGAGGTCGTCATCAGGCCTTATTTTTCAACACAATCCATCATGCGCAGTACCACTGCCTATGGATTAATAGATTCAACAGTTTTGGAAAACCAGGCGGGTATAAGTTTTGTACCCGCCATCAATACCATTGCTGGTGTGCGCATGGAAGAACGCTCACCAGGCAGTTACCGCCTCTCGATCCGTGGCAGTTTGTTGCGTTCTCCTTTTGGAATACGGAACATCAAAGTATATTTAGACGAGTTTCCACTAACTGATGCTGGTGGAAACAGCTACTTCAACGCACTTGATATTAACAGTGTGCGCCAGATACAAATACTCAAAGGCCCCCAAAGCAGTATTTACGGTGCCAATTCTGGAGGTGTAGTACTTATCAACCCGCTGGAGGAAGCTGCCGACAGTACCACACTTAACTTCAAAGCGCTTGGCGGATCGTACGGATTGTTCCAGGAAAATATCCAGTTGGGAAAAAAGTGGGATAAATACCAGTTTTTACTGAGCCAGTCGTACCAGCGCAGTGATGGCTACCGCGATCACAGTGCAATGGATAGGAAATACATTCAGCTGTTTCAAAAGTATGATTATAGTGCTTCAGCAAATTTGAAAGCTTTATTGTTTTATTCAGATCTGCACTACAATACCCCGGGTGGATTAACTGCAGCACAGTTTGCAGAAAATCCACGTTTATCACGTCAGGCCACTGCTTTTACTAAAAGCGCCATAGAACAAAAGGCTGCTATATATAGCAAGACCGTTTACGGGGGATTATCTAATGAATGGAAGATCAGTCCCTCGCTGAAACACGTGGCAGCGTTATACACCTCCTATACAGATTTTAAAAACCCTTTTATTACCAACTACGAACACCGAAACGAATTGACCACTGGTTTGCGTACCTACCTGGAATACCAACGGTTGCGTAAAGACCTCAATTGGACCTTTAACATTGGTTTGGAGAGCACACAAACAAATTCCGACATCAGCAATTACGACAACAACCAGGGGCAGCGTGGTGAAGTGCAATCAGAAGATGAACTTAAAGCAAGTTCCAATTTCGCCTTTGCACATTTGAACATCGATTTTCTAGATAAATGGTTGCTTGAACTTTCGGCCAGTGCCAACCTTTATAAATACCGTTACGAAAGTATGGCACCGGTAGCCATAGGGCGGCAAACTAATAAGTTTGATGTTCAGTTTATGCCCCGGGTAGCCTTGTCTTACCTAGCCAGCAATGAATTTTCACTTCATGCCTCCATCAGCAAAGGTTATTCGCCACCTACCATCTCTGAAATCAGGGCTTCGGATCAGGTAATAAACGTAGACCTGCAACCGGAATACGGCTGGAACACAGAAACAGGTTTTAAATACCAAAGCGCCAACCGAAGATTCTTTGTGGATGTTACAGGCTTTTACTACAAACTGAATAACGCAATTGTAAGGCGCCTGAATGAAGGTGACGCTGAGTTTTTTATTAACGCCGGCGGAACAAAACAATGGGGCCTGGAAACCGCTATTTCTGCCTGGCTTATCCCACAAAATACCACACAATTTGTTGGCGGACTGCAATTAAGGAATGCCTATACCTGGAGTAAATTCAATTTCAGTAATTATCTGGATGGCACGAACGATTATAGCGGTAATGAGCTTACAGGGGTTCCAAAAAACACCGTAGTGAGCAGTGCAGACCTGTATTTAAGAAAAGGCTGGTCGCTATATGTACAGCATAATTATACCGCGGCAATTCCCTTAAACGATGCCAACACGGTTTATGCCGATAAGTATCAATTATTGCAGGTAAAAGTAACCTGGAAAAATTTGAAGGTAGGCAACAGTCCCCTGACGTTTTATGTTGGGGCAGATAACCTGCTGGACCAGGCCTATAGTTTAGGTAACGACCTGAATGCAGCAGGTAACCGCTATTTTAATGCTGCACCCGGACGCAATTTCTACGCCGGGCTGCAGCTTCAGATTATGTAGGATCTTACAGGCCCACTTTAACACCTAACGTAAACCAGGAGCCGGGCATTGGTACTGCACCGGCTTCTATATATTGTACGTTTAGCAGGTTGGCACCATCGGCATAAATGCTGTATTTAGCTTGTTTATAGGCCAAACGGGCATCCAGAACCGTATACGATTTATAGTTTATCCTTTCATTGTAACGGGCGGTTAGTGTAATACCGAATGTATGATAAACATCAGCATGCACCGTTCCACTTAATTGATTTCTCAAACTTTCAAGCGCGTAGCGCGAAAAGGCAGCAGCTGCCAGCGTTGTTTTGAAACTTGGATCAAGGTACGTATAGGCGGCACCTACCCTCAATTGAGAAAGCACAGCCGAAGCATTTTGCTGTTTAAGGCTGTAATCGGCACTTAAAGTTAATCCTTTAGTATTTACCTCGCTAAAGTTTTCAGGCTTCCAGGGGTCCGTTTGCTGGGCTTTAACCCAATCAATAAAATTGTCGATCCGGCGAACAAAGTAACTGGCATTCATCACCAGCCGGTCGCTGTTATACTTCAGTCCACCTTCTGCATAAACCGACTTTTCAGGCTGCAGCAAATCGTTACCGATATTGGTAGGCCCTTTATAGTAAAGATCGGTATATGTTGGCAGGCGTTGTCCGGTACCTACGTTGGCAAATACACGCCAGTTGCCATAAAAGTTATACCCTGCATCGATGCCAGGGAAAGCCTGCCAGCCATAATCAGAGTTATAATTGGCATAAGCCCCCATATTGATCAGCAAACGATCAATGGGCTCGAACTTAAATTCGCCAAACAGGCCAGTGTTAGTGCGGTCACGTTTTCCCAGGTTCGTGCTGTTAATCGATTCCCGGCGGGTTTCCAGTCCGACACCAAAGGTTCCAATTTTTGTTTGAATGGTATTGTTCAGTTCCGCATCCCATACATGGGTGTGGTGGTTGTTATGAAATTGATCTGGGTTTTGTTTAATGTAAAGGTAATCGTCTACATTATTTCGGTAGCTAATCCTGGGCGTGAGGGTCCAGGCTGCATTAATTTTACGGGTATAAGCTACAGAGGCCAATAATGTTTTTACCGTTTCTTCCGACTCTTTATCGCCTGGCGAAGAGTAAAATCCATTCGCACCAAAGTTATTATGGATATAACCCGCCATAATATCCAAGCCGTCGGCTGCACCTAATTCCACCTTACCCTGGTAAAATACCTTCTGGTTGTTGAAAGCGGTATTATAGCGGTAACCATTTCCTGCTTCCTGCGCCAGGGATAAACTGTGACTTGCTTTCTCTCCTTTGTGGGTTCCATTTACCTGTAGGCCATAATTGGCGTAGGTGTCACCAGATACTTCGTCTTTTTTGAAACTACTGCCTGCAAAAACATTGGCAGAAAGGGAGGTCTTTTCAACGCTGCGGGTAACAATGTTAATGGCACCGGTAAGGGCATTTATGCCATAAATGCGGGATGCTGAGCCTCTGATTATTTCAATATGGGCAATATCGTTTAGGGTGATGGGCAGGTTCATCATGTTGTGCCCCGTCTGAGGATCGGATACTTTGACGCCATTAATCAAAACGAGCGACTGGTCGAATGTACCGCCATCAAGGCTGATATCAGCTTGTGCGCCCCCCGGGCCACGCTGACGAACATCTACGCCGGTTACAAAACTTAAAAGCTCAGCAACGGAACGAATGGGCAAATTTTTGATTTTCTCTTGATCGAGGATCCAAATGTTGCGGTTTTGTTGCGAAAAAGGCAATTGAAGCCTATTTTCTTTAACCATGACTTCATCAAGTCTGTTAATGGTGTCCCTTTTGGAAGGTTGTTGAGCCTGCAAGCTTGCCATAAGGCTCAACAACGCTATGCCGGTGAAGGCAAATTTCTTCATCTGCTAACAGTTAAAATTAGCAGGCAAATATATAAGCTTTACCGGATATCCATCGGGCTTATTTTTTACGTGGTTTTGCAGCCATAAAGAACTGAATTTCGCCACCTGAGGTAATTTCATCGTGGGTAATGTATTTACGGTCAAGCACTTTACCGTTTATTAACACTTTATCCACATAGACGTTTTTATTACTTTGATTTTTTGTGGTCACTTTAAAGGTTTTACCATTCTCCAGGTTCAGCGTCGCATTTACAATTGCCGGACTACCTAATTCGTAGTTCATGGAACCAGGAGCCATCGGATAAAAACCCAGGGTGCTGAAAATATACCAGGCACTCATTTGTCCGCAGTCGTCATTTCCGCCAAGGCCATCGGCCGTTGGAAGGTACATTTTCTTCAGGATCATGCGCACGCGTTCCTGTGTTTTCCATGGGGTATTGGTGTAATTATACAAATAGGCGGCATGGTGCGCAGGTTCGTTACCATGAACATAGTTGCCGATGATACCTTCGCGGGTAATGTCTTCGGTGTCTGCAAAAAACTCATCCGGCAAGTGCATGGTAAACAAAGAATCTAAATGTGTAGCAAAACGTTCTTTTCCTCCTCTTAAGGCAATCATCTCCTCAGGATTATGGGGCACATAAAGACTATAGTTCCAGGCGTTACCCTCAATAAAGCCTTGTCCGTGGGTACTTAACACATCAAAGTCTTTCTTGAAACTGCCGTCTGCCAGGCGTGGACGCATAAAGTTTGATTGGGCATCGTAAACATTTTTCCAGTTTGCCGAGCGTTTCATGAATTCCTCATAAATGTCGGTTTTATTCAGCTTTTTAGCCAGTTGTGCAATACACCAATCGTCGTAAGCATATTCCAGTGTATTGGAAACCGAAGTACCGTTGGAAGTAGCAGGTATATATCCCTTATCAATGTATTCGCCAATTCCTTCATAACTGCGGTGGTTGGCGGTATTGATACAAGCTTGTAACGCCGCTTCGGGATCACCGGTATAAGTTCCTTTGATAATGGCATCGGCTACTACAGAAACGCTGTGGTAACCACTCATGCACCAGTTTTCGTTAGCATAGTGCGACCATATTGGCAACATCTTTAAAGTACTCTGGTTGTAATGCGCCATCATGGAAGCCACCATATCACCATTACGTTTCGGCTGAATAATGTTAAACAACGGATGTAAAGCTCGGTAAGTATCCCAGAGGGAGAAGGTTGTATAATTAGTGAAACCCTCTGCTTTATGGGTGTCCTGATCCAAGCCTTTATACTCGCCATTTACATCATTATAGGTGGTAGGGTTAATAAAAGTGTGGTACATGGCTGTATAAAAATTCACCTTATCATCTTCATTTAAGGTGTTAATAGCAATTTTACTCAACTCCTTGTTCCATGCTTGCTGTCCGTCTTTTTTCACTTTTTCAAAATCCCATCCAGGAATTTCCGTCTGCAGGTTTTCCAATGCATTTTTCTGACTCACTGAAGAAAGTGCAAACTTAATTTTCACCTTCTCTCCTTCTTCAGTGTTGAAATCAAAATAGGTTCTGATGTTCTTTCCAGCCATCTCTGGGAAATTTTTAGTTTGGTCGAATTTGCGCCAGAAACCATTGTACACCTGTTTATCATCGAAGTTCTTCTGTCCGTAGCTTTTAAAAGGCTTCGAGAAAGTCATAGCGAAATAAACCGTACGAGTACGCGCCCATCCTGAAGTCTGGCGATAACCTGTGATCAGGGAATCATTAACCACGCGAACGAAGGTCCACACGTTTTTATCTTTGTAATTGTATATGCCGCTCATCAAGTCGAGAATAATATGTGACTCGTCTGATTTAGGGAAAGTATACTGGTGAAACCCTACCCTAGGGCTTGTGGTTAATTCGGCTGTAATATCATGGTCGTCGAGTTTTACTTTGTAATAATTGGCTTCTACCACTTCATTATCATGCGAAAATGCTGAACGGAAGCCATTCTCAGGTTTATCAGCGGTGCCTGGATTTAACTGCAGTTTACCGGTTGTAGGCATGATGAGGAAATCACCAAGATCAGAATGTCCTGTACCACTAAAGTGAGTATGGCTAAAGCCGACTATGGTTTTATCTGTATATTGATAGCCTGCACAATATTTGTACATGTCTTTGTTGTATTTCCCGTTTACCTCGTAAGATAAGGTATCTGTGTCGGGACTTAATTGAACGGCACCAAAGGGCACTGTGGCACCCGGAAAGGTATGCCCCATTTTTGCCGTTCCAATAATTGGTTTAACATATTGATAGGGTTGTTTTTGAGCATGGGCAGCATAAACAGCAAAAAAGCCGAACAGTCCGATAAAGAGTTTTTTCATGTTTGTTGATGGGTGTATTTGTATTAAAAAACAGGTTAATCCATTTTTAACCTTCTGATCATTTCTGTACTTTGCTGGCGGCCATGTTCAAGCCGAGCACCGAAGAAGAGCTTAGTTTGCTCAAAATGTTGTTTATATCCTTCCATATCGCCGTAGCCGATTATAGACGACCATTCGCGCACTGCAGAGTGAAACTCTAAATCGTCGCCCCTTATTTTTTTATCATATAAGGCGGTTTCTATGGATTCTTCCAATAACTCTTCATTTCTAAAAAGGTATTCTACAATGCCCAGCCGGAGTTTAAAAGGTGGTGTCTGGCAGATTAAATTGTCGTAGGGATTTACACCAAGCCGGTACCAGGAGTCGGCCATACTCAGCAGGCTCAGGTGAGAATTAGGTTTTCTGGTAGCGGCATGATCTGAAAGAGAAAATTCTTTCATCACATCATCATCTAACAATAAGGGTTTTTGTGCTTCATGAAAGATGAAATCCCGCGCTTTATATAAGCGGTTTCTAAATTCTGCTGCCTCTTCCCTGATCATCATTTTAAATAAATCAGATTCAGATTGTGCATAACTTTTCACCTGCTGGCGTGCATATGGATTCAGGATAGCTAAGCCACCATAAATATGCGCTTTGTAACTAAATATCCTAAGGGTTGTTAAGATCTTCACATTATCGATCCCACCGAGGTAGGCTGCATCTTCCCACGGAAAAAAGCCTGCTTCTTTCCAGGCGGTACCCATGCTTTCAAATCCCACATGGGTAGAAGCTTGTGTATCGGCTACAATTTTATCATGTTCATGGTAATCGTCCATGATCACCATATCAGACTTTAAAACGGAAAGCAGGTCCATCATCCTCTGAAAAGCCTCCTTGGTGGTACGGTGAGGGATGACGATGAGTTTCTGTCCTTCAGGATCGAATGCAGGTCCGTGCAGCGAATGGCAGGTGATGATGTTCACATCTTTGGCCAGATGCTTTTCGAAAGCGGCGATTTCGGGATGTTTGATGGAAGTTTGGCCAGCTACAATGGCACCATACTTGGTTGAAGGGCCATACAGATTAAGCACCTGGTCGATTTTTTCGGCTTCTACTGCATAAAAGATGATGTCGCAACGGCGGGAGACTTCCTTTCCATCTTCAAGCAGGTGGATACCCAAAGGTTCCAGCTCTTGTTTTAGTTGTTCTTTGAATTGAGGCAGGTCTGAACCAAAGACCGGGTAGCCTGCTTTAGCAAAACATTTCGCATAAAGCTTACCCATATCGCCTAACCCAATTATTCCAATATCCATAATTAAAAATATAGGCAAGTTTGGCAATTATTTGGGGATATAAAAAGATACCGGCAATAAATCGGTTATCTTTTTTAGGAGTTTATGCTTTTTCTAAAGGTTATCAGGCATAATCTCCCATTTATAGACTTTTTTCTTTTGCTTTTACTTTTTAATCATTTTATAGTAACGCACGTAGTCTACAACCATACTTTGAGGGAAAATCTGGTCATCGATGCCCTTTGCGCCGCCCCAGTCGCCACCTACAGCAATGTTTAACAAGAGGTGAAAACGTTTGTCGAAAGGCCATTCTTTATAAGTATTACCTTCGTTGGCGAATTCAAACACTTTAACATCATCAAAATAACCGCTGATGGCGTAAGGTGTCCAGTCTACCCGGTAAGTATGGAACTCCATACTTGCTGTTGGGATAAATTTGGTGGCTGTTTTCTGTGTATTGATTTTAAAATAATAGGATTCAGTATGCGTGGTAAAATGAACCGTATTCTGGTCATAACCCACATGTTCCATGATGTCAATCTCGCCAGATTTTGGCCATCCGCCGTAAGCGAAATCCGTGGGCAACATCCAGATTGCCGGCCAGGTGCCTTTACCGGTAGGCAACTTGGCGTTTATTTCCATCCTACCGTACAACACATCGAGTTTGTTGCGTGTAACCAAACGTGCGGAAGAGTAATTCATGCCGTTACTGTTTTCCTTCCTTGCCGTGATGGTTAACTTACCGTCGGCCACACTGGCATTGTTAATGGAATTGGTATAGTTTTGCTTTTCATTGTTACCCCAGCCGCTACCGCCAAGGTCGTAATCCCACTTAGAAGGTGCCGGTAAGCCAGTGTAATCAAATTCATCGCTCCAGCTTGGTGTAGTTTCAAATGTCCATTGTATGTCGGCAACAGGATGGGTACCCTGCTGGATAATGATTGGTTTCAGGTTGTCGTTACTGGCACATGCGCCCACCAGGGCGAATATTATGGGTAAGGTAAATGATAGCATGGTGATTTTTCTTTTAAATACTATAAAATTTGGGCGTTTTTGAATTCTAAATCAGTGACGTCGTACTTATGCTAACTGTAATTTTCATCTGTAACAAAGCCAATGGCATTCCTAAGATAGAAGAAAACAGATAGGAGAAAGATAATTGAAATTGTTAATTAAAACATAAAAATTATTGCGCTGTTATCTGTTTTATGGATGCAGCAGATTCAAAAATTATCTTACTCCAGGAACTAAGTAACCTGATCAGAAATGGAAATGCACATGCTTCTTTAGAAGACGCAGTGGCAGGTATAACAAATGACCAGGCAGTGTTAACCACAGAACGGTTACCCTATAATATCTGGCAATTGGTGGAGCATCTTCGCATTGCGCAGTGGGATATTCTTGAATTTTGCGTAAACCCCCTACATAAATCGCCGGAATGGCCATCGGGTTATTGGGTGCCGGCAGCGGAGCGGCCGGATGAAGACCAATGGAGTAATAGCTTATGGCAGATTAAGGCAGATAGAGAAAGTTTTTTACAAGTTTTGCATGCGCAGGATGCGGAACTATTTCAGCCCATTAAACATGGTACCGGACAGAATTTGCTTAGAGAAGCCTTATTGATTGCCGATCACAACGCCTACCACATTGGACAGATCATTGTATTACGACGTTTGCTCGGCCTTTGGAAATAGTCAGCCTTACTGGCGTAAGGCTGACTAAAATATTTATTTTTTCTCTGTAGAGAAAGAGTATGGAAAGCTAGCTTCTGAAGTCCCTCGTTGTTTATTTGGGGTAGCCGACATATTGAAATTTAAAACTGCACCTTTTTGCAAGCCTGAATGGCTGATCCAGTTTTTATCATATTTTTTACCATTTAACTTGAAGGAGTCAACGTACCTGTTCTCTGCGCTATTCTTATCCGCATTAATCACAACAGTTTTACCATTCTCAAGCTTAAGTGTTACCTTTTTAAATAAAGGAGCACCTAATACATACTGATCTACTGCAGGTGTTACCGGATAGAAACCCATTGCAGAGAAAACATACCAGGCAGATGTCTGGCCATTATCTTCATCGCCGCAATAGCCGTCAGGTGTAGCGCTGTACATTCTGTTCATGGTTTCTCTAACCCAGTATTGGGTTTTCCATGGTGCACCACCGTAATTGTACAAATAAATCATGTGTTGTATAGGCTGGTTTCCATGTGCATATTGGCCCATGTTTGCAATTTGCATTTCCCTGATCTCATGGATCACTCCACCGTAAGCACTTTCGTCAAATATAGGTGGCATAGAAAATACAGAGTCCAGTTTTTCTACAAACTTGGCTTTTCCACCCATTAGCTTTGATAAACCATCAATATCATGGAATACCGACCAGGTGTAGTGCCAGCTGTTACCTTCTGTAAAAGCACCACCCCATTTGAAGGGACTAAAAGGTGTTTGGAAAGTACCATCCTGATTTTTACCACGCATTAAACCTGATGAAGGATCAAAAAGATTTTTATAGTTCATGCTGCGTTTGGCATAGATCCCAATTTCACTTTCTGGTTTACCAAGGGCACGGCCCAATTGATAAATGGCAAAATCATCATAGGCATACTCTAATGTTTTAGCAGCGTTTTCTCTTACTTTAACATCATAAGGAACATAACCTAACCTGTTGTAGTATTCCACACCATCACGCCCAACCGCTTCCATTGGTCCTTCATTGTTGGCACCATGAACCACAGCATCCCATAAAGTATTGATTTCATACCCACGTAACCCTTTAATATAAGCATCACTCACCACAGATGCGGAGTTGTTACCCACCATGATGTTGGCATAACCAGGGCTGCTCCATTCAGGTAACCAGCCGCCTTCTTTGAAATCGTTAACTAAACCTTCTTGCATTTCCTTATTTATAGAAGGGAACATCAGGTTTAAGAAAGGATACAGCGCACGAAAAGTATCCCAGAAACCTGTACCTGCAAACATATAACCTGGCAGTATTTTTCCGTTGTACGGACTCCAATGCACAATTTTATCGTCTGCATTAATTTCGTATAACTTGTGCGGAAAAAATAATGTTCGGTAAAGTGAAGAATAGAACGTGCGGGTTTGATCAATGCTACCACCTTCAACCTTGATACGACCTAATTTTTCATTCCATTCATCTTTCGCTTTTTGTTTAGTGGCATCAAAAGCATCACTGGCCAATTCGCGTTTTAAATTGATTTCAGCTTGCTCAAAACTAATAAAAGAGGATGCTACTTTAGCAACAACCTTTTCACCTTTAGTGGTTTTAAACCCGATTATAGCACCGGTATGATCACTTTGAAGTTCTAATCCGTCTTTTAACGAATTACCGCTCCATGTTTTTGCAACCGAGAAGTCTTTATCAAAATAGATAACAAAGTAATTCTTGAAATTTTTAGGCAATGGACCAAAATTATGTTTAGTGGTGTAACCCATAATCTTTCTTTCCTTTGGAAAGATTTTAATATAGGAACCTTTATCCATTGCATCTATAACAACAAAAGAGCTGTCTGTTTTTGGAAAGGTAAAGCGGAATTGCGCCGCACGTGCAGTTGGTGTAATTTCAGTAGTTACATCAGCATCAGCGAGGTACACGCTATAATAATAAGGAGTAGAAACCTCCGCTTTATGGCTAAACCAGCTTGCGCGGTCATCTTGGTTGAACTTCATTTTTCCAGTAACTGGCATGATGGCAAACTGGCCATAATCATTCATCCATGGTGATGGCTGGTGGGTTTGTTTAAAACCCCTGATTTTATCTGCATCGTAAGTATAAGCCCAACCGTCGCCCATTTTACCGGTTTGCGGTGTCCACATGTTCATTCCCCATGGTACGCCAATGGCGGGGTAAGTATTTCCGTTAGATAGTGATGGCTTAGATAGTGTACCCATTAGAGGGTTAACAAAATCTACCGGACTTGTTATTTTGCCCGATTTCTGAGCAGAGACGCCCGTGGTAGCAAGTACCAGTAAGGCAAAAAAAGTTCTCTTTATCATGGTTTCTTTGTTAAGGTGTTATTGTTGTGTTAAATATGCTGCCCAAAGACCATCAAGATCATCTTTGGTTAATTGTTTCCAGATTTCTGGTGTATAGCTGTGGTCTCTCAAACTCTGATCTATGGCTTTGATGGTGCCAGATTTTACATTGTTTTCAATCCAGTCAAAAAACCTGGCGGTTATGCGGTAACTGCTTTTATAATGATGATCTGGTTTCAAGGCAGGTAGCATCCATTTGGCGCCAGCGTTGTCTACGCCGTATTTATAACGGACATAATCAGCAATGCCTTCAGTTAACCAGCCAGGACCTACACTATTGCCATAATTCTGAACAATGTGCATCACCTCATGTGTCACCACATCGATATCTTCCGGATGTTTATCCATCCAGGAGGAACTAAAGGTAACCTTTCCGTCATGAGCAAATGCCACCCCTTTATAGGTAGTATCAACAAAAAATTTCACATCTTTTAAGGTATTCTTATTGTATTCTTTTGCCAATTTCGGATAAACCACAAAAAAAGTATTAATCATTCTTTCTTTTAGTGCAGGATCCAGGGAGGCATGATTACTTTCAAAAGTTAAGGAATAACCTTTTTTTTTGATAACCTTCTGCGCATTTACCGGCATGGTAGAAAAAAGGCATACGGCAACGGCAAAGGACAATAGCTTATATTTACGCATAACGTATTTTAAAAGTTTTTAATTAAGATTGATGAAGAGATTCCCAACAGCTGGCAGCCCCGATTAAAGATGCAACCTCCTGGAGCTCTGCTATTTTGATGGCGATATCAATATTATTCTCTTGCAGTTTAGCCTTTAATGAAGGTAGAAAATATGGATGTGCATTCGCAATGTTACCACCAAGCACCACCACATCTGCCTGCCGTGCTATGATAAAGGGACTAAGAAATTCAGCAAGTGTATCGCCAAACTCATTAAAAATAAGGCTTTTCTCTGTACATTCCTCACCTAATGCAGCTAAGACTTTCACGCCTTGAATTACTTTTCCAGTGCATTGAAAATAACGATGTATAAACCACCTGGTAGACAGAAAATCTTCGGCTATGCCACCTTTAAAAGGTGATTGCCACAGGGCAGCATCTTCTGCAATTCCGTTATCCAGAAAGGCAGAGCCTAATCCAGTACCTAAAGTAAGTCCAATTACCTGTTTCCCACCTCGCGCGGCTCCACCAAACACTTCACCCTGCAAAAACCCAGCTGCATCATTTAAAAAGCGTATTTGAAAAGGCTGAATGTGTAAACGGGCTGCCAGTTCCTGTTTTAAATTTAACTGGTAAAGCGTCCTGAATTTCTCCTGATCCTGAATAAGGGAAATTCCGTTTTGATAGTCAAAAGGCCCGGGCATAGCTATTCCTATATGCTTTTCAGTTACTTTAGCGCCATCAAACACCTGGTTGATTATTTTACACCAGCATGCTAAGATATTGTCGGCTGTATCGTTTGAATTTACTGCTTCACGGCACAAAGTACCCTGTAAAAGGCTTCTGGTTTCAAGGTTTACTAAAGCCGCCGTCATATGCGAACCGCCGATATCAATACCTAATACACTATCTTTCATCAAATTTCTATTTTTAAGCTTTTAATAGTTCAGGTGTGGTATTGTAAGTTCTCCATAGCAATTCACCAAACAAGGTATTTGACCATGCAAACCATGATCTTGTAAACCTGGCAGGATCGTCTTTATGAAACGATTCATGCATAAAGCCTGTACCGGCATGTGTTTTTTGAAGTGTTTGTATACACCATTTAATCTCTTCTTTATCATTGGAGGTCAATGCCCGAATGGTTAAACTCATTGGCCAGATCATGTCTTGCCCAGCATGTGGACCGCCAATTCCTTCAGCAGCACTACCTTTAAAATAGTATGGGTTGTCGGTAGACAATACAAATTTCCTGGTATTTTTATAAACCTCGTCGTTTTCGGCAATTGCACCTAGATAAGGAAGCGATAATAAACTAGGCACGTTAGAATCATCCATCAGGTAAGAACTACCAAATCCATCTACTTCAAAGGCATAAATTTTACCATATTTAGGGTGATTTGCAGTTCCGTATTTTTGAATAGCTACACTTACTTCGTCAGCCAGCGCTAATAACTCATTAACTAAAGCACTGTCTTCCTGATGTAAAGCTTTGATCATTTCCGCAGCCTGTTGTAATGAAACAACGGCGAAGAAATTCGCTGGAATTAGAAAAGGAAATATGGTGGCGTCATCACTCGGACGGAAGGCGGAACAAATTAATCCTACTGGATTAACCGGAAAGCCATATCCTCCCATGGGAAGTGAATCTGTTGGTTGCGTAGTTTGACGTTGAAAGTGATAAGGACCTCTATTCTCCTTGCGTTGCTGCTCTTTGAAAACTTGCAACGTGCTGGTAATCGCTTTTTTCCAATTGGCATCAAAAGGCTTTGTATCGCCTGTTTTTTTCCAATAGTGGTAAGCCAGTCGAATAGGATAACATAACGAATCAATTTCCCATTTACGTTCATGAATACCCGGCGACATGGTGGTGTGGTCGGTTTGCCACTCCCCTATTTTCGCAGGATCATTATAAAATGCATTAGCATAGGGATCCTTTAAGATAGATTTAGTTTGATGATTGATAACTCCCGCAATTAAGTTCTTTAGGGGCTTATCTTCATTAACAAACTGAAGATATGGCCAAACCTGTGCAGAACTATCACGAAGCCACATGGCATCAATATCGCCAGTAATCACATAGGTATCCGGTTTTCCACCGTTTTCAGTATAATAAACAGTAGTATCTAAAGTGTTAGGAAAGCAGTTTTCAAATAACCACTGCAATTCAGGGTTTTTAACTTTCGATTGGAAGGTCTTAATGGCTGCATCAACAGATTTGCTCTTAAAATGGCGTTTAGATGGTGCAACTCTAACAACTGGGAATTGTGGTGCAGCGGCAAAAGACAATTCGGAAGCTAATAAACCCGCACCTAACAGGCCGGTATTTCTTAAAAATATTCTTCTTTTCATTATACTCTATTTGAAATGTATTTGGTTAGTAAAACGATTTAGTTTCAATATTATAAATATAATTCCCCATATACAACACTATAATCAGTTCTACGTGTAATTTTAAAGATACATCGCAAATAACTATTAGCGTATAATCAATTTGGCGGGTAAAATTATTTGTTCAGGCGCTAACACGTTTGTGGAAGCAAGTTGTTTAAATATTAATTTGATGATGTTATCGGCAATTTCTTCCAGAGGTTGCGCCACGGCGGAGATTTGAGGACTATGTAATTTAAAAACATCTCCGTCATCATAGGCAATCACGTTAAAATTTTCATTAACCAGTTTATTCATACTTCTTAATGCTGAAAGACCGCTAATGGCCAGGTAATTCGTGGCAAATAAAACAGCATCAATAGTTTCATTGGCTTTGAATAGTCCTATCAGCTGGTCTATGGTTTCATTTCTAGGCTGGTTAAATGGCACTTTAAGAACCAGGTTTGAGTTATAGGCCAAATGGTGATCTGCCAGTGCCTGCTGGTAACCTGCTTGCCGGTCAGTTATTTGTTCCACATCCAGATCGACAGTAACTAAAGAAATGTTTCGTTTATTCATGGCTACAAAACCATCAATAGCTTCGTAGGAAGCCCTAAAGTGATCAACTCCAACATAATTTGCCGAAATGGAGGGCAGAAACCTGTCGAATAATACAACTGGCTTATTTTCGCCCAACAATTCCTGGATAATTTTTTCCGTGCCTTGCACAGGCGAAATAATGTAGGCGTCTACCTGGCGGGATCTAAATAATTGAATGAGTTCGTTGGTACGTGCGGCATCGTTTTCCGTACTTGAGTAAATTATCTTATAG
>NZ_JAZQNU010000211.1:0-15754 GCF_045627485.1 Pedobacter sp.
CTCTGCATTAAACTTTCCGGAAGAACACCCGGCAAGAGATATGCAGGATACCTTTTTTATAAGAAAAGGCGGCGAAAATGGTGACATTGCTTTGCGTACCCACACTTCATCAGTACAGGTGCGTATGATGGAAGCCGGCAAACCTCCCTTCCGTGCAATTATGCCAGGCAGGGTTTACCGTAATGAAGCAATCTCTGCACGTGCACACTGTTTCTTTCACCAGATAGAAGGACTTTATGTAGACGAGAATGTATCCTTTGCCGACTTAAAACAAACCTTGTTTTATTTTGTTCAGGAACTATATGGCGAAGGTACCAAGGTTCGTTTCCGTCCATCTTATTTCCCGTTTACGGAGCCTTCTGCAGAAATGGATATTTCATGTACAATTTGTAAAGGTGCGGGTTGCCAATTGTGTAAACATAGCGGTTGGGTAGAAATACTTGGTTGTGGTATGGTCGATCCGAATGTATTGGAAAACTGTAACATCGACAGTAAAAAATACAGTGGTTTTGCGTTTGGAATGGGTCTGGAACGTATCGCCAATTTAAAATATGAAATCAAGGATTTGCGCTTGTTCTCTGAGAATGATGTGCGTTTCTTGAAGCAATATAAAACGTCATTAATTTAATGACAAAAAGTAAGGCTGCTTTTTCTTTATTACCCCTGTTATGGATAAGCTGTGCTAAGGAGGGAACGTTTCTTCCCAATGTACCGGTTAATTATTTTATTACCGAACAGGAATTTAAAATTAAAGCAGTAAATAATGTATTACTGGTGCCCAATCAAGGTGTAGGTGGTTTACTCTTAGTCTCCACTGCATTCGGTTATAAAGTTTATGACCGATGCAGTACTGTTAATCCAGAGGCAAGGTGTAAAATTACACCCGATGAAGGTAGCATTACCGCCACAGATCCTTGTACAGGAGCTAAGTATCTTCTTACCGATGGAAGCCCCGCAAAGGCCCCTGCGGTAAGAAGTTTAAAAGCTTACTACATTAGCCATCAAGGACAGGGACTACACATAACAAATTAATGGAACCAGAGAAAATTAAAGAAAGTATACTTAAGGCGTCTAAGGAATTATTCAGGAAATATGGTTACCATAAAACCAGTGTGAATGAGATCGCTAAAAAAGCGCGTATTGCCAAAGCCACTATATACAAATACTTCGATAGCAAAGAGCAGGTGCTCGATTGCATTCTGATGGATTATCTGGACCTCAACCTTCGTGAAATCCTTAAAAACAAAGCGCAGTTTTCCAATGAAGAAGAACACCTGAAAGCTTTAGTGATGAAAACCTGTCGCTTAACTTATACGGTGTGTAATGAGTTTATCGGTTGGGACTTTGTGCGTGAAAATGCCAACTCACAAGAGTTCCTTAAACACCTTTCTGATCAACTTGAATCCCTGTTGCTTGCCGCTTACCTGGAGTTGGATCACTTTAAGAACCATCCCTCACGTAAAGAAGGCCTGGCGTTTTTACTAAAAGCGAGTAAAAGCATTGTGTTCTCTTTTGCTTTTACCTCCGTAAGTGATTCTGACGTTCGTAAGAACTTTGTAAGTTTTCAAAAAGAACTTTTACCTTTCCTGGTTAAAGCGGCCTTGTAACCCACTCACATCATTTCATGAGCATCTAACGATTTATTTTATGTATACCGTTTTGGTTTTTGGTATAAAAACATGTATATTTAAGGCAAATCGTTATGTCATGAGTAAAGAAACTTTAGAATTTTCTGTATTGGTAGACGAGAAGTTTGACATGAACTTTAACTTAGTTCAAGGTGTTTTAGGGTTTTTACTTAGAATCTTTGGTAAGTAGAAAATAACATCAGGTTTCTCTTTTCTAGGTATTCACTATGCCTGGAAATCCCTATGTCAAAAATTATCCTGAAAAGGATGAAAAAACCTGTAAATTTGCGGCATAATGAGTAGAAACAGAAAATCTGGGACGGTTACTATCCTTCCTAATTTGGAAATTATCGATATTGCTGAAGAGGGTAAAGGAGTCGCTAAGGCTGATGAGTTAGTGGTATTTGTAGATAAGGCAGTCCCGGGTGATGTGGTGGATGTTCGCCTGATCAAAAAGAAGAAAAATTTTGCTGAAGCGGTTATCGAAGAGCTGCATACCCCTTCAAATTACAGAACTGATCCATTTTGCCAACATTTTGGTGTTTGCGGCGGTTGCAAATGGCAACATATGCAATATGATGCACAACTAAACTTTAAATATAAAAACGTAGAAGCTGCATTGCAGCGTTTGGCAAAAGTAGATACCACATCTATGGAGCCTATTTTGGGTTCTGCCGAAAATAAATACTACCGTAATAAACTTGAATATACTTTTTCGAATAAGCGTTGGCTGGATAAGGCAGATATGGGCGACCAGGATGACCTGGAGCTTAATGCATTAGGTTTTCACGTTCCCGGCCGTTTTGATAAAATACTTGATATCCAACATTGTTACCTCCAGGCAGAACCCTCCAACACCTTGAGAAACCAGGTGAGGGGCTATGCGCTGCGTACAGGCATGACTTTTTATGACTTGAGGGCACATGAGGGTAATTTACGTAACCTGATTATTCGTACTTCGTCTACTGGAGAAGTGATGGTGGCCGTAATCTTCGCCTATGCAGAACAAAGTGAAATTGACGGGTTAATGGAATACCTGAAGTTGAACTTCCCCGAGATTACTTCGTTGCAATACATTGTAAACCAGAAAAAGAATGATACCATCTTCGATCAGGATGTAATCACCTACGCTGGACGGGACCATATTTTCGAAGAAATGGATGGCCTGAAGTTTAAGATAGGCATTAAATCCTTCTACCAGACCAACTCGGCACAGGCACATGAGTTATATAAAATTACCAGGGAGTTCGCTGGATTTAAAGGTGATGAGCTGGTTTATGATTTATATACTGGTGCAGGTACCATTGCCAACTTTGTGGCCCGTAATGTTAAACAAGTAGTGGGCATAGAGTATGTTCCTACGGCTATTGAAGATGCCAAGTTTAACTCAGCCATGAATAACATAGACAATACCATTTTCTATGCAGGCGATATGAAGGATATTCTTACTGCCGATTTCATAGCTGAACACGGGAAACCCGATGTAGTGATTACCGATCCACCGAGAGCAGGTATGCACGAGTCAGTGGTTAAGCGTCTGTTGGAGATGGAAGCAGAGAAAATTGTGTATGTTAGTTGTAATGCAGCTACACAGGCACGTGACCTTGCCTTGTTAAAAGAAAAATACCAGGTTGCCCGAATTAAACCTGTTGATATGTTTCCTCATACTCAACACGTAGAAAACGTGGTTTTATTAACCTTGATTAAAGATTAGCTATGGATATTGAAGAATTAATGCCACAGCCAGACGGCAAGAAAGACGAACAAAAGAAAAGTCCGCTGGTAAGCCTTGAAAAAGATTTGACTCTATATGCCGATTCTATTAAGGAAGTGGCGCTTGAAATTATGTTGGAGGGGGTATCTACCCATCCGATTTTTGTGGCCCACCAGCATACTGTAAGTATAGGGGAGGTGATCCTGGATCGCGAAGAACTGCATACCGACTGGACCATCCAAGCGTCAACGCTGGAGGAGTTTGTTGAAAAAGGGATTATTAATCCCGACAAAAAAGCTTTGTTTTTGAAGGCTTATAAAAAGCCGGAAGACTATATGTGTGTCTTTGTAATCGTTCCCGAAGGTGCAAATTTCATTTATTACCCCTACCGGAAACGGTAAAGTTAAAAATCCCTGCCAGGGAGGGGAATCCAGGGCAGGGATAAAAAAACTAAAACTAGAATCTTATTTTCGATACGCTTCCACTCTTAGAAGAGTGGTTGCTTACCGCAGGATCTCCTTTATAAGTGACTTCACTGCCGCCGCTGGCCGTAACATCCAGTGCCTTTGTTACGTGTAACTCCACATCGGAACCGCCACTGGAGCTTACCCTGGCATTTTCTACTATAAAGTCTTTAGCGTCAACGTCACTGCCTCCACTGGAGGAAACATTCATATTTGTCGCCTTTCCTCTTAAGTCGATATCTGATCCGCCACTGGAAGTAATATCTAAAGTAGTAGTGATTAGGTGAAGATCAACGTCTGAGCCCCCGGAAGCCGTAATAGTCATACGAGGAACATTGATGGTATTTTGCCCCTTAATATCGCTGTCGCCACTGGCGAATAAGGCCCGAAGGTTTTTAAAGGTAACGTACACTTTAATGTCACCGTCTTTTGACCCCCTTCTCATATTGTTATTAGTGGCGTACCTGATGTTTAACCGGGTGCCATTCTTTCCTACAACCACCTTGCTTAGGTGCTCTTTAGGGGCTATAATTTTAATGCTTTCTGAATTACCCTGTGTTAAATACAAATCAATGTCGCTAGATACAGCGATTTCATTGAAGTTACTTACGGCAATTGTTTTTGTTTGCTGCGCTATAATGCTTGAGGCTGAGAAGGTAAATGCCAGAAGGACTATAGCAATTTTGAAATGCTGTGGAATTTTCATGTCGCGGCTTTTGTATATAGACGCTTAAATGCTCATTAAGTTGCAGTTAGTGTAAAATATTTTTCAAATATTTGATTATGAATCATAAAATGGTTCTTTTTGTAAAAATTTAAGCACACAAATGGCGAATTCTCAACTGGTAATTTTAGATAAAACACAAATTCAACAAAAGATTAATCGCATCGCTTATCAAATATTGGAAGACAACCTTGATGAAAAAGAGATTGTGCTGGCTGGTATCTGGGATAGAGGGTATAAACTTGCCATCCGTATTCGGGAGGTACTGCAAAATATTTCTGAATTGAACGTGTTGCTGTTAAGGATTGACCTTGAAAAAGATAACAGTAAACTCATTGCTTCAACCGATCTGGAAGAAGATAAATGGAAAAATAAGGTCATTATTTTAGTAGACGATGTGTTAAATAGTGGAAAAACTTTGGCATATGGTTTGGGTGTTTTTTTAAATACACCGCATAAGAAAATACGGACGGTGGTTCTTGTAGACAGAAGTCATAAAATATTCCCTATCGCTACTGACTTTGTGGGTTTGGAAATGTCGACCGTACTAAAGGAACATGTAGATGTAATTCTGGATGTTGATGGACGTGAAGATTGTGTTTATTTGAGCTAATCTGGTAAATAATTGTGTATTTTTGTACAGCTTGTAAAAGAAACTGAAGATGACATATGATTTAGCTGTAACCATTGATAAAGCTTCCGGATTTTGTTTTGGTGTTGTGTACGCCATTGAAATGGCTGAAGATATTCTGGACAATGAAGATTACTTATATTGCCTAGGGGATATTGTACACAATGATGAAGAGGTTAAACGTCTTACGGACAAAGGTCTGCGCATCATTGAACATGAACAACTGAAGGATCTTCATCATGAAAAAGTGCTCATTAGAGCGCATGGAGAGGCGCCATCAACTTACGAGCTTGCGTTAAATAATAACCTTACGCTAATAGATGCTTCCTGCCCGGTGGTATTAAAACTTCAGAACAGGATTAAAAATTCTCATGACGATGATGAGCAAATTCTGATCTTTGGTAAACACGGACATGCTGAAGTTATTGGTTTACAAGGCCAAACTAATGGTAAGGCGATTGTTTTTCAGGATCTGCAGGAACTTGATAACATCGAATTACCTTCGAAATTCACTTTATATAGTCAAACTACTAAAAGCACAGATAAATTTTATCACATCAAAGATGAGTTGCTAAACCGTGGTTACGATGTAAAGGCAAATGATACCATTTGCAGGCAAGTATCCAGTCGTTATGAAGACCTGGAGAAATTCGTTGTTAAATTCGACAAGATCATCTTTGTTTCCGGTAAGAAGTCTTCAAATGGGAAAGTGTTATATGATGTTTGCAAAAAATATAACAATGACGCTTATTTCATTTCAAATGTAGAGGAGCTGGATTTATCATGGTTTAACCCGAAAGATAAAGTCGGTATCTGTGGTGCTACCTCAACTCCAATGTGGCTAATGGAAGAAGTAAAAGCCAAATTAGAATCTTTTTAACTTCTCAGAATACTTTATGCTTCATGCAAGGAAAATACTAGCCCTAGTCATTTTATTTACTTTATGGACGTCATTGTCCTTCGCCCAAACTGGGATACTCAAAGGTAAAATTAGAGATGAGTTTACCAATGTACTGCTGAGTGGTGTGACTGTCTTTATGCAGGGCAATGCCCAAACTGTACAAAGTGACAGTCTAGGAATTTACACCTTCACTGGTTTAACACCGGGGGTATATAACCTCACTTTTGGCTTTATAGGTTATAAACGGAAATCTATATTTGATGTGATGGTGAGTAATGCAACCCCTGCTATTTTAGATGTTACCCTCGAATCAAGTTCAAGCGAACTGAATGAAGTAGTTATCGAGTCTCCGAAATTTACTAAACCACTGGAAAGCCCATTATCCTTAAGAACAATCGGTGCAACAGAGATTAAAAGAAATCCAGGTGGTAACCGCGATATTTCTAAGGTCATACAATCGTTGCCTGGCGTTTCTGCGCCAGTAAGTTTTAGAAATGACATCATCATCCGTGGTGGTGCACCTAATGAGAACCGGTTTTACATCGATGGGGTGGAGATCCCTAATATTAACCATTTTACGACTCAAGGTTCCTCAGGTGGACCTGTGGGACTAATCAATGTTGACTTTATAAAAGAAGTGGATTTCTACTCGGGTGCATTTCCTGCATCTCGTGGCAACACCCTTAGTTCTGTATTTGAATTTAAACAGAAAGATGGTAATCCAGACAGCCTGAGGGCCTCGCTCACTTTAGGGTCAAGTGATTTTGCCACTACACTGGAAGGCCCGCTCACAAAAAAGACTACCTATATTGCATCCTATCGCCTGTCGTATCTACAAGGCTTGTTCAAATTAATCGGTCTGCCTTTTTTACCCTCATATCAGGATTTCCAGTTTAAGCTCAAGACCAGATTTAACACCAGCCACGAATTAAGTATTCTTGGCCTGGGTGCCCTGGATAAGTCGAAGCTTAACTTTGCAGCAGAAGATACCGAAAGCAACCAGTATTTATTAGCTAACCTACCTGAGAACAACCAGGAAAATTACACCGTGGGGGCAGTTTATAAAAACTACCGCACCAAAGGTTTTTCAACAGTGGTGTTGAGCAGGAATTACCTGAATAACCGTGCTGATAAGTTTAAAGACAATAATGTAAATGACCTTAAAACGCTTGACTATGGGTCGACAGAAACTGAGAATAAACTCCGGGTTGAAAATTCGTCCAAAGAAGGCAACTATAATATCAATTTCGGTGTAGGCGTAGAGCAGGCAAACTACCAAACTTCTACTTTTCAGTATGTGCCAGGTGGCCTGGATCAATACAGTTCTGAGCTCGATCTTTTAAAATATGGTTTGTTCGCACAAGTTAGTGCGCCGTATTTTCAGGACCGGTTAAACCTGTCTTTGGGTGTTCGTTTTGATGGCAGTGACTATGCTTCGAACATGAACAATCCTTTAAAAACCTTCTCACCAAGATTCTCAGCTTCTTATAACTTCAACGAAAACATTAGTGTAAATTTCAATACCGGAATCTATTACCAACTTCCAGCATACACTTTATTAGGTTATAGGGTTAATGCCTCTGCACCCCTGGCAAATAAAGGCGTTGATTATATCAAATCTGTGCAGTTGGTTGCAGGCATTGAATATAATACCTTAAAAAACACAAAGTTTACTGTAGAGGGCTTTTACAAAGATTATTCAAACTACCCAATGATACAGGTATTGGGCGATACTGTTCCTTTGGCAAATCTGGGAGCTGATTTCGGTGTGGTAGGTAACAGGCCAGTTACTGGTGTTACTGATGGCCGAAGCTATGGGCTGGAGTTGTTTGCCCAACAACGTTTAAACAAAGGTTTTTACGGCATATTTGCGTTGACCTTATACAGGAGCGAGTTTCAGGACAAAAGAGGTGTGTATGTGCAGTCGAGCTGGAACAACCGTTACATCCTGAGTATGACAGCTGGGAAAATTATGAAACGCAACTGGGAAATCGGTGCTAAACTGCGTTATACCGGCGGTGGACCATACACGCCATACGACATTGCGTATTCATCATTAAAAAGTAATTATTCAGTTTATCCTCAGGGTATCCAGGATTATGACCGACTGAATGTCAGTACGTTAAAAGATTTTTACCAGGTAGATCTAAGGGTAGACAAGAAGTATCCTTTCAGGAATTTTAACCTTAACGTATATTTGGACATCCAAAATATCACTTACAACAAATACGAAACACAACCACAACTGGTGTTAGACAGAGATGGAAGTGGCAATTCCCAGGAGATACCTGGCGATCCAAACAGTTTTAAGACCAAGTTACTTGGTAATACCAGTGGAAATATTCTTCCATCACTCGGTGTTATCTTTGAATTTTAAATATGAGAAAGAAGGGTATACTCTTAGTAAATTTAGGAACACCGGATAGCCCGGAAGTACCTGACGTTCGTAAATATCTTGATGAATTTTTGATGGATGAACGTGTAATCGACATCCCGGCTTTAAATAGAGCGTTACTCGTTAAAGGAATCATCGTCCCTTTTCGCAGTCCAAAAACTGCAAAGCTTTACAAGGAGATTTGGGACGAAAACGGGTCGCCATTACTTTATTTCAGTAAAATCCAAGCTGCCCTGCTTCAGGAACAATTGGGCGACGAATACCATGTAGAACTAGCCATGCGTTACCAGAGTCCGTCCATTGAGTCGGCATTGGCCAACCTAAAGGCCGGTTTAGTCGATAGCATTCAGGTCATTCCTTTATTTCCTCAATATGCCTCTGCCAGTAATGGCTCGGTAATGCAAAAAGTGATGGAACTGGTAGGCAAGTGGCCTACGATTCCTAAGACCGTAATCATGGGTTCTTTCCATGATAATCAATTGATGATTGAGGCCTTCGCCGATAACGCTAAAAAATATCAACCGGAAACCTATGACCATGTGTTGTTTAGTTTCCATGGTTTACCAGAGCGTCAGCTCGTTAAATGTGATCATACAGGACAGTATTGTTTAAAGAAAGACAACTGTTGTCAAACTTTAACAGATGTAAACAAATACTGTTATTCTGCTCAATCATACGATACAGCCCGCTTAATTGCGGCTGAATTAAATATACCTTCTGATAAATATTCGGTTTGTTTCCAGTCGCGCTTAGGTAAGGAACCATGGGTGCAGCCTTATACATCTGATGTGTTAAAAGACCTGGCTGCAAAGGGTAAAAAGAGGCTGCTTGTTTTTTGTCCGGCATTTGTAGCCGATTGCCTGGAAACACTTTATGAGGTAAGTGTGGAATACCATGAAGAATTCAAAGCCTTAGGTGGCGAAGAAGTACAATTAGTGGCCAGCCTTAACGAACATCCTAAATGGATTCAGGCGCTAGTTGAAATGGTTAAAGGTCAGGATATATAAGGTTTAATTTCTTTTAAGATTCCAGCTGTAGCGCCTGTTTTTTGTAAAACGTAAGTCCGCGCATTTTCGCCATAAATTTTATGTTGACTGAAGGTCTGGAAAGCATTTTCCAGACCTTCAGCATTTTCAATGCTTCTTGCTGCATCAATGTTTATCAGATCTTTTGCCTCCTGAAACTTCTCATAACGTGGTCCGAAAATAACGGGAATGCCAAATGCTGCGGCTTCCAGTGTGTTATGTATGCCAGCGCCAAAACCTCCGCCTATATAAGCGATGTTTCCATATTGATAGAGTGCAGAAAGCATGCCTATATTGTCAATTATCAATACCTGCGCTTTCAGTTCGGGGTTCTTTTGCAGATCGGAGAATTTTATTGAATGTTGAAATAATGTGGAGATATGACTGATATGGGATTCTGCAATTTCATGCGGTGCAATCACCATTTTCCAGTCCTGATGTTTCTGTGCAAGTGTTGCAAGTAATGCCTCATCCGGTGGCCATGTGCTTCCTGCTAGTACTACTGGTGACGTTCCAATAAAGCGTGCAACAAGGGGTAATTGTTGAACATGAGTTGCATTTTCAGCTACCCGGTCAAAACGGGTATCGCCACTCAGACTCGCCTGTGTGATGTTAAAATGTTGCAGCAGACGTAGGCTTTCCTCATTTTGAACAAAAAAGTGTGTTACACATTTAAGCATACTTCTATTAAAGCCACCGTACCATTTAAAGAAAGGCTGGTTTGGCCTGAATATGCCAGAAATAATAAATAATGGAATGTTTTTCGACTTCAGTGTGTGGAAATAATGGTACCAGAACTCGTATTTGGTAAATATGGCAATCTCTGGATTGATTAATTCAATGAAACGCTTCGCATTGGCTGCGGTATCCAGTGGAAGGTAAAATACGCCCTCAACAGGATAGTTTTTACGGATTTCATACCCTGAAGGCGAGAAAAAAGTAATCACTATTTTTTTTGATGGATAGGCTAGTTTTAGCTTTTCCATCACCGGCCGCCCTTGTTCAAATTCACCGAGTGAAGCAAAATGAAACCAGATGTGTTTTTCATTAGGATTTATTTTTTCTTTTACGAGAGAAAAAATATCTTGTCTGCCTTGGATAAATAACTTAGCTTTAGCATTAAATAAAGAGATCAGCCTGACAAGGAAACTGTAAAAGAAAATACCAATATTATATAGCCAAAGCATTTTGAATGTTTATTTGTTATCTTCGCCCAAGATACTTTATTAATTTAAAACTCTACTCAAATATGAGCAACACTCGTCCTGAAACTATTTATTTTAGCTCGTGCTGTTTCTGCTCTATACCACTCAAAACCCCTATTATTTTATGAAAATTGCTGTAATCGGAACAGGATATGTCGGTTTAGTTACTGGAACATGCCTTGCTGAAACTGGTAACGATGTTATCTGTGTAGATATAGATAAAGCCAAAGTGCTGAATATGCAGAATGGCATTATTCCAATTTACGAACCAGGCCTGGATGTTTTATTTTTGAGAAACATTGTACAAAAGCGTTTAACTTTTACTACCGATCTTGCGCTTGCAGTCAAAGAAGCCCAAATCATCTTTATGGCTTTGCCAACCCCTCCGGGTGGAGATGGCGCTGCCGATTTGTCCTATATTTTAGGTGCGGCCAAAGATATTTCCAAACTGGTTACAGAATATAAAGTGATCGTTAATAAGTCCACCGTTCCTGTGGGTACTGCAGATAAGGTTCAGGCTGTTTTTGCGGAAAATACTGATGTAGAGATTGACGTGGTTTCAAATCCTGAGTTCCTACGCGAAGGGGTGGCAGTAGAAGACTTCATGAAGCCTGATCGCGTGGTTGTAGGAACAAGAAGTGAAAAAGCACAAAAACTAATGGCCGAATTATACGGTCCATACGTTCGCCAGGGAAACCCCATCCTGTTTATGGATGAGCGTTCCTCAGAGTTGACGAAATATGCTGCCAACTCTTTTCTTGCTACCAAAATTACCTTTATGAATGAGGTAGCCAATTTATGCGAAATTGTAGGTGCTGATGTTGATGCCGTACGTAAGGGAATCGGATCAGATGAGCGTATCGGAAAAAGGTTTTTGTTTCCAGGTATTGGTTACGGTGGCAGTTGTTTTCCAAAAGACGTACAGGCTTTAGCTAAATCTGCGGAAGAGAACAAGTATAACTTCCAATTGCTAAAAGCGGTTATGGATGTTAATGAAAAACAAAAAGTAGTACTGGTAGATAAAGTAATGAAATATTATAAAGGTGATTTAAAGGGCAAACATTTTGCACTTTGGGGCCTTGCCTTTAAACCGGAAACTGATGATGTACGTGAGGCACCTGCTTTATACATTATCAATCAACTGATTGAACGTGGTGCAACAGTTACCGCCTTCGATCCTGAAGGAATGGCAAACGTGAAAAAGATTATTGGTGATAAAATTAAATATGCTGAAAACCAATACGAAGCGTTAGAAGGTGCTGACGCCTTATTGATTGCTACTGAATGGTCTGTGTTCAGAAATCCCAACTTTGAAAAGATGGAGGAAGCGTTGACTAACAAAGTGATCTTTGACGGACGAAATTTATACGATTTACAAAAAATGATAGAACTGGGTTATTATTACAATAGCATCGGTCGTAAACTAATAGACTAATGGAACGCAAAAGAGTATTAATAACCGGTGCAGCAGGATTTTTAGGTTCACACTTGTGTGATCGTTTTATAAAAGAAGGATACCATGTTCTCGGGATGGACAACCTGATCACTGGCGACTTGCAAAATATCGAACATCTGTTTAAACTAGAAAACTTCGAGTTTTACCACCATGATGTATCAACGTTTGTTTATATTTCGGGTAAATTGGATTATATCCTGCACTTCGCTTCACCGGCCAGCCCGATTGATTATTTGAAAATACCCATCCAAACTTTGAAGGTTGGTTCATTGGGTACTCATAATTTATTAGGTTTAGCCAAGGCAAAAGGTGCCCGGATGATTATTGCCTCCACTTCTGAAGTATATGGTGATCCTAATGTAAACCCACAACCAGAAGAATATTGGGGTAATGTGAACCCTGTTGGGCCAAGGGGCGTTTATGACGAAGCCAAGCGTTTTCAGGAAGCCATGACCATGGCTTACCATACTTTTCATGGATTGGAAACCCGTATCGTAAGAATCTTTAATACTTATGGTCCCAGGATGCGCCTGAATGACGGACGGGTTTTACCTGCTTTTATTGGCCAGGCCCTTAGAGGCGAAGACTTAACCGTATTCGGTGATGGTTCTCAAACCCGCTCGTTTTGTTATGTTGATGATTTAGTGGAAGGTATTTACCGTTTGTTGTTAAGCGATTATACACAACCTATGAACATTGGCAACCCTGATGAGATCACCATCAAACAATTCGGAGAGGAAATTATCAAGTTAACTGGTACCAACCAGAAACTGGTATTGCGTGATCTTCCAGTGGATGACCCTAAACAACGTCGTCCTGATATCACAAAGGCAAGGGAAATCCTTGGCTGGGAACCTAAAGTTAGTCGCGAGGAAGGACTTAAAATTACCTACGAATATTTCAAATCTTTACCTAAAGAAGCTTTGTTTAATAAAGATCATAAGGATTTTAAAACCTACAATAAATAGCCATGTCAAAGATATTAGTAACCGGTGGAACCGGTTTTATTGGATCTCATACCGTAGTAGAGCTGCACCAGGCAGGTTATGAGGTTGTTATAGTTGATAACTTCGCAAATTCTAACCCTAAGATACTTAACCAACTGGAGCAAATTACCGGCAAACAGTTTGAGTTTCATGAGTTAGACCTTTGCGATGAGGCGAAAGTGAAAGCTTTTGTAGCCAGTCAGCCAGATATAACGGGGGTAATTCATTTTGCAGCTTTTAAAGCGGTAGGTGAATCCGTACAAAAGCCTTTAAAATATTACAGGAATAACTTTTATTCCTTAATTAATGTCATCAGTGCTTTTGATGAAAAGGTGGACTTAGTATTCTCTTCATCCTGTACCGTTTATGGTCAGCCAGATGAATTGCCGGTAACCGAAGCTGCACCCGTTAAAAAAGCAGAATCACCTTATGGAAACACCAAACAGATAGCCGAAGAGATACTGCAGGAAACCTGTGCAGTGTCACCAGATTTGAAGGTCATTTCATTACGGTATTTCAACCCGGTAGGCGCACATCCTACTGCACTAATCGGTGAGCTGCCTATTGGCGTTCCTCAGAACCTGGTGCCATTTATTACCCAGTCGGCTATTGGAAAACGTGGGCCTATTACTGTTTATGGCGATGATTACCCTACACCAGACGGCAGTGCGATCCGCGATTATATTCACGTGGTCGATTTAGCTAAAGCCCACGTAGCGGCTATCCAAAGGATGGAAAGTAAAAAGGCAAGCAGCAATTACGAGGTGTTTAATTTGGGTACTGGAAAAGGTTCTTCTGTATTGGAGATTATTCACGCATTTGAGCAGTCTACCGGAGTAAAATTAAATTATACGATTGGTCCGCGAAGAGAAGGTGATATCGTACAGGTTTGGGGCGATGTAACTAAATCTGCCACTGTGTTAGGCTGGAAAGCAGAACTGGATGTAAATGAGATGATGAGTTCTGCCTGGAAATGGGAAAAATACTTAAAGGATAATCCTTTTTAAATGTTATTAAAAGAGCATAAAGATTTAAAGCAGGCCATTGTCAACCTCCCGCCAAAGGAAAAGGACAAATTACTGCTGCGGCTTATTGCTAAGGATAAAGTATTAACTGAGCACTTGCATTTCAAATTGCTTGAAAACGAACAGGACTTAAATGCCCGGCATCTTGCTTTAAAATCAACCATTGATGAAGCCATCGAGCAGTTGAATTTGGAGAAGCGGTTATCTTCTAAAGATACCCTTGCGGTTTTTAGAAAGTTAAACGGGCTGATTAATCACCATTATAAGGTAACAAAAGCAGTTAATAGTGAAGTAGAGCTCAGGATCTATTTGCTTTGCCAGGTACCCCTGGTGTTTAACGAAAATGTGTTCTCCACTTTATATAAGTTCCAGGAAAAACTGAGTACTTATTACCTGCGGACCACTGTATCAGTGATGAACAAATATAAAAAGTTGCATGAAGACTGGCAGTTTGACCTCAAAGAACAGGTTGACCAGTTGTTAAATAAAATATATACAAGTAAATTGGCACATGCTGCCTCAGAATTAGGTTTACCTAACGAACTAACATAATGAAGAAAATATTAATAACAGGAGGCGCTGGTTTTATAGGCTCTCATGTGGTGCGTCGCTTTGTGACTAAATACCCACAGTATGAAATAGTCAACTTAGATAAGTTAACCTATGCGGGAAACCTGGCTAATTTGAAGGATGTTGAAGACTTGCCAAATTACAAGTTTGTAAAAGCGGATATTACTGATGCCGTGGAAATGAATAACCTGTTTCAAAAAGAAAACTTTGATGCCGTGATTCACCTGGCTGCGGAGTCTCACGTAGATCGTTCCATCACTGATCCAACGGCTTTTGTGATGACCAACGTAATTGGTACGGTTAACCTCTTAAATGCTGCCAGAGAATACTGGAAAGGCGATTACGCAACCAAGCGTTTTTACCATGTATCTACCGATGAGGTATACGGTGCATTGGGCGAAACAGGTATGTTTACCGAAACTACCGCTTACGATCCTCACAGTCCGTATTCGGCTTCAAAAGCCAGCTCAGACCATTTTGTACGCGCTTATCACGATACTTACGGTTTAGATGTTGTTATTTCTAACTGTTCCAATAACTACGGGTCTCATCATTTCCCTGAAAAACTGATTCCATTAGCCATAAACAACATTAAAAATGGTAAACCTGTTCCTGTTTATGGAAAAGGCGAGAACGTTAGAGACTGGTTATGGGTAGAAGATCATGCACGTGCAATTGACGTGATTTTCCATGAAGCGGAAACTGGTGAAACTTATAACATTGGTGGCCATAATGAATGGAAAAATATTGACCTGATACACTTACTGTGTAACATCATGGACAAAAAGCTAGGTAGGGAAGCGGGGGAGTCAGCAAAACTGATAACCTATGTAACAGATCGCGCTGGTCATGACTTGCGATACGCCATCGATTCTACCAAGTTACAACAGAAATTAGGCTGGGTACCAAGCTTGCAGTTTGAAGAAGGTTTAGAAAAAACTGTAGACTGGTATTTAGAAAATGAAGAATGGTTGAATAATGTTACTTCTGGTAATTACCAGGCGTATTATGAAACACAATATGTAGGCAG
>NZ_JAZQNU010000212.1:0-3319 GCF_045627485.1 Pedobacter sp.
CTAATTAGCGAAGAGCACTGTCCTACAAGCGCCCGTCCAAGTTCAAAATGCACTTCCTGGTTGCTGCGTACCTGTAAAAACTCATGGAAAATATTAAAATACGCAGTAAAATCAGGAATTTGCTGATCAGGGTTGTGGTAATCGATACCTAAGCCACCGCCAACATTTAACACCTTGATCATAAAACCACGATCCTCAAACCAGGTAGCAAATTCATTCACCCGTACACAAAGGTTTTTATATACATCAAGGTTGGTGATTTGCGAACCGATATGAAAATGTATCCCAATAAACTCCAGGTGAGCACACTGTTTCAGCATCTCGGCACAATCAGTTAAGTCCCAGGAGTTAATACCAAACTTGTTCTCATCCAAACCGGTGGTAATGTTGTGATGCGTATGCGCATCCACATTTGGGTTAATACGAATAGCTACTTTAGCCTTTTTACCTTTTTGGGTGGCCAGCTCATTGATCACACCTAGTTCCTGGATCGACTCGACGTTGAAACAGAAAATATCATGATCCAGGGCGTCCTTAATTTCTTTATCAGATTTACCTACACCAGCAAATACAACCTGGTTTTTATCGAAGCCCAGTTCAATGGCTTTGTTTACTTCGCCACCACTTACACAGTCGGCACCGAAACCGGTGTCCTTAATTTTTTCAAGTACTCGCTGATTAAAGTTAGCTTTCATGGCATAATGAACATGAAAATTATACACCTTTGCAGCAGAAGCGCAGGCAGCTAGGGTGTTTTGCAGCAATGCAAGATCGTAATAGTAAAAAGGCGTTTCCAGCTGCTCAAAACGGCTTAGGACTTTAGTAGAAAACATAATGTTTAAATATCTTATTATATTCGTATTAATCGGACTACTGTTAATTTTTACAGGCAATTATTTCGACTTGCAACGGCAAAAAATTAACAGAAAAGAGTACAATAGAAGAAACCGCTTCTTTATTGTACTCGTATTTATCGTTATTGCCATCCTTCTTTACATGAGAAAAAAGTAGGCAACAGGTTTTCTATTAAAAAATGCGGTTATGTAAACTTCTTAATGCTTCTACCTTATCTTTCGTATTTATCAGCAGGGAAATGTTATAATTACTTCCTCCGTAAGAAATCATTCGGATAGGAAGATGTTTTACCGCATCTAACACCCGGAAAGCAAAACCATGCGTATCTGCATTAAAATCGCCCACTACGCAAACAATACTTTGATCTGTGTCGATTTCAACACTTCCAAAGGCATGTAATTCTTCAACGATCTTATCCAGGTTATCGGTAAAGTCGATCGTTAACGATACGGCCACTTCAGAAGTGGTAATCATATCGATTGGCGTTTTATAGCGTTCGAAGATTTCAAAAACACGACGTAAAAAGCCATAGGCAAGGAGCATTCTACTTGAATGAATTTTAATGGCTGTAATACCGTCTTTGGCTGCAATCGACTTGATTTTACCTTTTTCACTTTCAGTCGAAATTAAAGTGCCCATGGCATTTGGCTCCATGGTGTTTAATAAACGTACTGGAATTTTATATTTCTGAGCCGGGAATACCGACTGCGGATGTAAAATTTTAGCGCCGAAATAGGCTAATTCTGCGGCTTCATCGAAGGATAAGTGAGAAATAGGCTTGGTACCCTTCACGATTCTGGGGTCATTGTTATGCATTCCGTCAATGTCGGTCCAGATTTGCACCTCTTCGGCCGTAATGGCAGCACCGATTAGGGACGCCGTATAATCACTTCCTCCCCTGCGCAGGTTGTCTACTTCACCAAAGCTATTGCGACAAATAAATCCCTGTGTAATAAATAATTTATTACCGGCATGCTGCTCCAGTAAAGGTTTCAGGTGTTTAGTGATAAAAGGTACGTCAGGCTCATTATCCTCATCAATTTTCATAAAATCAAGAGCCGGCAATAGCACGGAAGGAACGTTGATGGATTTTAAGTAGATATGGTATAAGGTAGTGGACAACAATTCGCCCTGCGCCAGTACCACACGTTCTTCAATTGGAGTAAAAAGATCGTTAACCAGGCTTGCAATAAAGTTAAAATGGTAATCTACTACTTCCTGACCCTGCTCGCGGTAGTCACCAGCCGGCAAAAGCGCTTCAATAAAGGTATTATACTGTTGGTGAAGGGCATTGATTAAAGCCAACGCCGATTCCTTATCTTCCTTTAAAAGCTTGCCAGAAATTTCCACTAAACTATTGGTTGTACCAGACACTGCCGATAATACCACAATTTGTTCTTCTGCCGGATTGATAATATCCAGCAATTTAGTCATCCGCTCAGGGCTTCCGACAGAAGTTCCGCCAAACTTTAATATCTTCATTTGTTAATTGTTTTTGTCGTATAAATGATTGTAATTAGCTACGCAGCCATTAAAATGTAGGTTAAATTTATATTTTTGCGACTACGCCTCCGTTAAGGCGGTGAAAATAATTAAAATTTCATCGTATTTCACGAAACAGGAGGTAAATTACATTGTTTACATAAAAACTTTAAAAGATATTCACCCTATATGCAACTAGAACCTTCAACATTAGACACCATCAACCAATGGTTAAATGGAAATTATGACCAAGAAACAAAAGAAGAAATACAAAAATTGGTTAACGAACAGGCTTATACTACGCTTACAGATGCGTTTTACAGAAACCTGGAGTTTGGCACCGGTGGGTTGAGGGGAATTATGGGCGCAGGGTCTAACCGGATTAACAAATACACAATCGGTACTGCTACACAGGGTTTAAGTAATTATTTGTTAAAGAAATACCCTGGTGAGAAGATTTCTGTAGCCATTGCGCACGACAGTCGTAATTATTCTGATTTTTTTGCGAAAACTACAGCAGATGTGTTCTCTGCAAACGGCATCCATGTTTATTTTTTCAAAGCTTTACGTCCTACTCCTGAACTATCTTTTGCCATCAGGCACCTGGGTTGTAAAAGTGGGGTGATGATTACCGCATCGCATAACCCGAAAGAGTACAATGGGTATAAAGCCTATGATGCCAACGGTGGACAGTTTACTGCACCTGATGATGCAGCAGTAATGAATGAAGTTGCCGCCATTGGTAGTATTGATGACGTTAAATTTGATCGTAACGATGCATTGGTCACCTTTATCGGTGAAGAAATCGATAAAATATATTTAGAGGAGATTACTAAACTTTCTGTTTCTCCGGAGGCTATTGCCCGCCAGAAAGACTTGAAAATTGTCTTCTCTCCTATTCATGGAACTGGCATTACACTGGTTCCGCAGGCCTTGGCACAGTTTGGTTTTACCAACCTGACCGTGGTTGAAGAGCAAAGTA
>NZ_JAZQNU010000213.1:0-26761 GCF_045627485.1 Pedobacter sp.
ACGGTCACTTTCTGATACGCAACGCCGTCGGCGATGCTCAATGCCTCGATCTTGTCTCCATAGACGTGCCAGCACATCTCCCGTCCGAGCCAGTAGTATCTGTCGTAACCATCACTCCAGTCCACCTTGTCGTACATCTTCGCAAACGTTCCCAGTTTTGGTAAACCACCAGTTGGTCCCCACTAATTTCTACCACCTCTGTAATCAACCCATGTATGGCCGGCGCAGCGATCCCTGTAGCCCAGTTTGATGGTGAATTAAATACTCTTGCTTCATCCCATAAATCAGCCTGAATAAACTGATTAAGGATATTGGCGCCCCCTTCAATAATTACAGATTGAATATCCATGAGGTAAAGCTGAAAAGCAATCTTTTGTGGTAAATAGTATTGCATATCCTCCATTTGTACGTATTGAAGATTTTCTGAGTAGGCAGATTTCAATTCATTGAATATGATTGTTTTAGCAGCGCCATCAAAGATATGTTTGTCTTCAGGAATTTGAAGGTTTCTGTCTATTACCAGACGGATGGGATTCTTACCAGTCCATAGTCGGGTGGTTAACTTCGGGTTGTCGGCAATAACGGTTTGTTTACCTACCAGTACCGCGTCCTCTTCAGTTCGCCATTTATGAACCATCTTTTTTGAAAGCGCCGAACTGATCCATTTTTTTTCAGGATTTAAAGGCGCAAAAAAACCGTTAGCTGTTTGTGCCCATTTTAAAATAATAAATGGACGCTGTTTCGTTATCCTGGTAAAAAAGCGACGGTTTAACTGGCTGCATTGGGCTTCGAGTACGCCTTGTATTACTTCAATGCCAGCTTGTTTAAGCTTTTCTATACCTTTACCATTCACATCAGCAAAAGGGTCGAGGTTGCCTATAACTACTTTTGCCACTTCATGTTTAATCAATAGGTCTGCACAAGGTGGTGTTTTTCCATAATGAGCACAAGGTTCAAGGCTTACATACACGGTGGCACCTTTTAGCTGTGCCGCTGCCTGGTCACCATATTTTTGAATTACATGGTGTACAGCATTCACCTCAGCATGTGCCTGGCCGATTTTTGCATGAAAGCCTTCACCAATTATTTTATCGTTTTTAACGATAACACAACCCACCATAGGGTTCGGACTTACGGAAGATATCCCGTTTTCGGCAAGCTCCAAACAGCGCTGCATAAAAAGTTCATCGGTCATTATCGCAAAAGTAATGTATATAGTTTGATTTCATTACTTTTACGCGGCATGAATTTAAAAGCATTAAAGCAAGGTTTCATTGAGCAGATTGCGGCAATGTATGACGTGGAAGAAGCAACTTCGATATTTTACATTACCCTTCAAAAAATATCCAATTTGAACCGAAGCCAAGCCATGTTTAAAGCGCTGGAAGAAGTGAAAGCCATCGAGCTGGAGCAGTTCAACCAGGTCATACGCGATTTAAACAGCGGTATTCCCATTCAGCACATCTTGCAGGAAGCCTTATTTTATGGTTTATCGTTTGAAGTGAATGCTCATGTATTAATTCCCAGGGTGGAAACCGAGGAACTTATCCATTGGATTGTGGAAGATGTTAATCCTGAAAAGGTACACGCTGTTATGGACATCGGAACGGGCAGTGGATGTTTGGCCATAACTTTAAAAAAACACTTTCCACAGGCTAGGGTTTATGCGATGGATATTTCTCCGGAAGCCCTTACGGTAGCCAAAAGAAACGCATTAACTCACCATGCTGAAGTCGCGTTTATCACAGCGGATATCCTTGATTACCAGTCAGCATTAAAACTCGATCTTATTGTCAGTAATCCACCTTACATTAAAGAAGACGAAAGGGATGCCATGCAAGCTATCGTCTTAGACCATGAGCCACACCAGGCGTTGTTTGTTTCCAATGAAAACCCCTTATTATTTTACAAAGCCATCGCAGATTTTGCACTAACTAACCTCAACGACAATGGTTACCTGTTTTTTGAAATTAATGAGTATCTTGGTACAGAGACCGTTAAGATGTTAGAAGGTAAGGGGCTAAAAAACATCACATTAAGAAAAGACATGCAGGGTAAGGACCGAATGATTCGTTGTCGAAAATAAGTTAATTCCGAGGATGACACTGGGTAATTACCGACTTAAGGTAGTCGCGGTCTAAATGGGTGTAAATTTCTGTTGTAGTGATGCTGGTATGGCCAAGCATTTCCTGGACCACACGTAAATCAGCACCACCCTCTATTAAATGAGTGGCGAATGAATGGCGGAAGGTGTGAGGACTGATGCTTTTATTTAATCCTGATTTTTCTGCTAATGTTTTTATTATCGTAAATACCGATATCCGGGAGATCCTGGTGCCACTGCGGTTAAGGAAGATATAATCTTCATAACCTTTCTTGATATTCACATGAACCCGTACCTCAGAAAGGTAAATGCTCACGTATTTCAAGGCTACATGGCCTATTGGAATTAGGCGTTCCTTACTGCCTTTTCCAGTAGCTTTAATAAATTCAGCGGCAATGTTTAAGTCCGAAATGCGCAGGTTAATTAACTCCGACACCCTTAAACCACAACCATATAACACTTCAATCATGGCTTTATTGCGCATGCCTTCAGCGGAAGAAAGGTCAATGGCCTCAATCAGCGCGTTGATTTCCTGAACATGGAGAACATCAGGCAATTTCCTGCTTAGCTTTGGAGCTTCCAGCATTTGGGAAGGGTCTTCGGTAATTACTTCTTCAATCATCAGGTAAGTGAAAAAAGATTTCAAACCCGAAATAATCCTTGCCTGGGTATTGGGAAGTACCCCAAGTTCATTTAACCAGTTCACAAAAGATGTTAAGGTGAGCAGATCAATCTCTTTAACATCCAACGGTGTACCGGTATAGGCAAAATACTGAACCAGTTTCTGGACATCGTTAATATAGGCATCGATAGAGTTCGCTGAAAGCACCCGCTCGAGTTTTAAATAGGTCTTGAATTCTTTAAGGTAGGCGTCAATAATCACACAAATATTTTATACTCTAAAATTTTACAACTATGTTTGGAGAGCATGAAGATACAAATAATTAATGGGCCAAATTTAAACCTTTTAGGGATTAGAGAGCCTGGCATCTATGGAAACAAAAGTTTTGAGAATTATTTCGAAGAATTAGTTCTAAAATACCCAGACCAAGAGTTAAGTTATTTTCAAAGTAATGTAGAAGGTGAACTCATCAACAAAATTCATGAAGTAGGTTTCGAATACGACGGAATTATCATCAACGCCGGGGGCTATACGCATACTTCGGTAGCAATAGCTGATGCCATTGCCGGCGTAAATACCCCGGTAATTGAGGTTCACATTTCCAACATCTATGCCCGCGAAGAATACCGCCACGTATCTTTAACAGGTAAAAACTGTAAAGGGGTACTTACAGGTTTTGGTATGGACGGATATAGGCTGGCTATAGAGAGCCTGTTAAATGGCTAAAACGCTTTATTTTTTTGATGAAGTAGTTATATACTATGCTAGATGGAAGTACACCAACATGCTCGTGAAAAGGTATTTGTACAGCGGTCCTTTTACGATTGCTCTGTTTTAGTCTCCTGAAAAAATCAACATGTGCTTTGGAAACAGCCCAGGCAAATTTCGTCTCCCCTTTAAACAGAAAGTGTATTAATGCCGCCAGGTCGATAAAAAACCGAATAAAGATCATTTGAAAAACCTCATTTTTAGGCAGGTTTTTTTGCATGATAATCAGGTTATTTCTAAAATTCAGAAAAGTCTTAAAAGGATTGGTGGCATTTAACGACCCACCACCCACATGATACACTTCTGCATCAGGACAAAACATCACTTTATAACCCATATTTTTAAGTCGCCAGCATAAATCGATCTCCTCCATGTGTGCAAAGAGATCAGCGTCTAATCCACCCACCGCTTTCCAGGCTTCGCTTTTAATAAATAAAGCTGCACCGCTCGCCCAAAACACTTCCTTAACATCGTCATACTGTCCAGTATCTACTTCCACTGCATCGAATATTCTGCCCCGGCAGAACGGGAAAGCATATTTGTCCAGGAAGCCACCGGCTGCACCCGCATATTCATACTGCGTTTTATCAAGCTGCCATTTAATTTTAGGTTGTGCAGCAGCAATTTTCCGGTCAGACTCCATTAAATCGATTACCGGGCTTATCCAATTTTCAGGCACCTCTACATCAGAATTTAGCAGCACATAATAGTCGGCTTTAACTTGCGCCAATATCTTGTTGTAGCCCTCTGCAAAACCATAATTTCGGTTGTTTCGCAATACCTTAACCATGGGATAATTTGTCTTAACAAAGGCTACAGAATCATCATCTGAACAATTGTCGCCTACCACAACCTGGAGGTTGGGATAATTAGTTTTGACCACACTGGGCAGGAATTTTTCCAACAAGCGTTTGCCATTCCAGTTTAAAATGACAACGGCTACACTAGGCTTCATAGGCTACGTTTTCGGGTTTATGTTTCCACCGCCTGTGACTCCATAACCAATAGGGAGGATTGGCATTAATTTGGTCTTCCAGCAATTTAAACTGTGCTTTGGTAATATCATGCTCCTCCAATAGCGAAGGATTTTCTGTAATAGGAACGCAATCCACCTCATAATAACCTCTTTTGATCACGGTAACCTGCAGGTAAAAGACTGGACGGTTGGTTTGCCTGGCTATTTTTTCCGGGCCGGTAAAAACAGAAGTCGTTTGATGTAAAAAGGGAAGCCAATAGTTAGCCGATTCCCTAACAGGTGTCTGGTCAGATGCAAAACAAATTATCGATGTTGTTTTTCTGGATGCTGCCACTGTTCTTAACGTCTGTTTCATGGAAATCAGTGTGTTGCCAAAGCGGGCGCGCATATTGTAAAACCACGAGTCGAACACCTTATTGTTTAAAGGCTTGTAAATTACATATCTTGTTATACTAAGGTTCAAACCTAAGGCCAGCGTGCCCCATTCCCAATTGCCATAATGTGCAGAACATACTATTGCACTTTCTCCTTTATTCAAATGATTCTCTATGAAATGAAGGTTTTTGAATATATATCGTTTCTGCAGCTCTTTTTTAGAAATCAGGGGCATTTTAATGATTTCGAAGATCAGGTTACATAAATAGCGGAAGTAGGCTTTCTCTATTTTAATAATTTCAGGTAAATCCTTCTCTGGAAATGAGTTAATGAGGTTTTCTCTTACTACTTGTTGGCGGTAGCCAACCAAATAATACAAAATATAATAAGTTAGGGTAGAAAAAGCATAAAGAACGGATAAAGGAAGCAGGGCTAAACCATATAAAAAAAATATCCCAATAAAAGAAAACCCCTTTTTTATCATTAATTTGGCGATTTAAGAATGCAAACATAGTTAACAAATGCAAAGTCCCGCAATTTTTCCTCTTTTTTATCTTCCCCCGGTAAGTTATTTAACGGCATTACAGGCCTGTGATTTTAACTTTGTTTTAGAAGCTCATGAGCATTTTCCAAAACAGACTTTCCGTAACCGGGCAAGTATTTGTTCACCAAATGGTCCCTTAGACTTGTATATTCCGGTGATTAAAGGTGCTAAGGTGCACACCGTGGTAAAAGACGTTAAAATCAGCTATGATTTTAAGTGGCAAAGGTTACATTGGCTAAGTTTACAAAACTGCTACAGGAACTCTGCTTATTTCGAATACTACGAAGACGAGCTTAGGCCATTTTACGAGAAAAACTATCCCTTTCTTTTTGATTATAACCAGGAGCTTTTTGAATGGGTGTTAAAAAAGCTCAAAAAGCCTGCTGCATTAAACTTTACAGAAGAATATATAAAAGATCCCGGTCAGGTGGTTGATTTCAGAGACCGCCTTAGCTTTAAACATCCGGAAAATGAATTTCCAGCCAAACCTTATTTTCAAGTTTTTGAAGATCGTAATGGTTTTATGCCTAATTTAAGTATTGTCGACTTACTTTTCAGTCAGGGACCACAGGCAAAAAACTACCTCTAGGAAATGGCTAAAGAACCAAAAAAAAAGGGAAAAAAGAAAAAGCAACATAATGTTCCCACAGCTGGCAGCAGCCCGGGTTTACTCTATATAGATGAATCTGCGCTGCCTTCCATCATTACTGTGCACAGTTACGGAGCAGGGTATTATGAGGCCCGTGATGTGGATAGTATCCTGGGCTTGAAGCCACAGTTTCTCAACTCAGAATACACGTACTGGATTGATGTGAAAGGGTTAAAGTCAGCGACGCTTTTCGAGGCATTGATGACTGAGTTTAACATCCATAAACTGGTGTTGGAAGATATTACCAGAACCAGTGAGCGCCCAAAATATGAGGAGTATGAAGGCTACGATTTTGCTGTCAGCAGGATGTTATATGTTGAAGAAGAATTTGGCTTGTGTAATGAACAAGTATCCTACATTCTCATGCAAAACGTACTGATCACTTTCCAGGAGGGCCAGGTTAACGGCATGGATCCAGTGAGGGCACGTTTAAAGGCAGGGAAGGGTAACATCAGAACGGCAGGCAGCAGTTACCTCATGTATGCGATAATGGATGTGGTGATCGATAAATATTTCATTATCCTGAATGCCTGGGGCGATGAGCTGGATCGAATTGATGATGAGCTTATCGAGAAACCCGACCGTTCATTGGTTTACATCATCCAGGGGATAAAACGTAACCTGATTAGCATGCGGAGAGTGGCATGGGCCGAACGTGATAAATTAAATGATATCCTGCGGTCTGACAGTCATTTTATTACCGCCCAAACAAAAATGTTTACCAAGGATGCCTACGACCATAGTATTCAAACCATAGAGATGGTAGAGTCTCTGAAAGAAATCTGCATAAGTAGCATGGATATGTATCTTTCCCTGATGAGTAATCGCACGAATCATGTCATGAAGGTACTTACCATCATATCATCGATCTTTATCCCACTAACTTTTATTGCAGGTATATACGGTATGAATTTTGCGAAACAAGATCCGGTAACCGGAAAAAACTTGCCAGCAAACATGCCCGAATTATATAACGAACACGGTTACCTCTATACGATGGCTGTAATGGCCATTATTGCTATAATACAGTTATTCTATTTCTGGCGGAAAGGGTGGTTCAAATAATATGCAATCTTTTGACCTTGATAAAACGGACGTTGTAAAAATCCGGTCGGCCTTAAACGGCGATGATGAGCAATTAAAAGTGCTTTTAGGAGATTATCATGCCTCAGAAATTGCTATTTTATTTGAAAGCCTCCAACAGGATGACCGCGAAAGAATCATAAATTTACTGCCAGTCGAGGTCGCTTCTGAAGTTATCTCTGAGATGCATGAAGAAGCGCACCCTGAAGAACTGCTGCTGCTTTTACATCCCGAAAAGCGGACAGAAATTGTAGAGGAGCTGGACTATGACGATGCTACCGACATTATCTCTCAGTTAGAGGAACATGAACAGCAGGAGATACTGGAAGACCTGAATGAAGATGATGCCTCGAACATCAGGAATCTGCTAACCTACGCTGAAGATACTGCAGGAGGTTTAATGAACACCGAGTTTATTAAAATCAACCTGAACCTGAACAAGCAGGATGCAATAGTTGAATTAATCAGACAAAGTGAAGATATCGAGGAATTCTACACCATTTTTGTTGTTGATGACGATAACATCTTCCACGGGATTGTGTCTTTAAAAGATATCATAAAAGCTAAAGGAAACGTAAAAATAACTGCACTTGTAAAGGCAGAAGTGGCCTGGGTATACCCGGATACCGACCAGGAGGAAGTTGCCAGGTTAATTTCACAATATAACCTTACCAGTATTCCAGTTGTAGACCGGGAAATGCATTTACTTGGCCGGGTAACTTTTGATGATGTGATTGACGTCATTGAGGATGAAAATACCGAAGATATTTTAAAGATCTCCGGTGTGTCAGAAGATGAGGAACTGAGTGGTAACTGGGTGGAAGCTGTAAAATCACGACTTCCCTGGCTAATCATCAACCTGGGTACCGCATTCCTGGCTTCAGCAGTTGTCCGTTATTTTGAACCTACTTTAGAAAAACTTGCTATTTTAACTGCCTACATGACCATTATTGCGGGTATGGGTGGTAATGCAGCCACGCAAGCCCTTGCCGTAACTGTCCGCAGAATATCCTTATATGATTTAACAGACCAACAGGCGTATAGAACAGTCTTAAAAGAATTCACCGTTGGGTTAATCAACGGCGCTGCAACAGGATTAATCGTACTCATTGTTGCATTGTTCTTTGACAGTAACCCCTTATTAGGGGTGGTCATCTTTTTAGCAATGACCGGTAATCTTGTTGTTGCAGGTGTAACAGGAGCGGGGATCCCCTTAGTTTTAAAACGTCTGGGCATTGACCCTGCAATCGCGTCTTCTATTATCATCACCACATTTACTGATGTATTCGGGTTTTTCCTATTGCTAGGTCTGGCCAGTGAACTGTTACTCTAAGTAAGCCGTAAAACAGAAAAGGGAAAGCAATACTGCTTTCCCTTTTCTGTTGGTTATAAATAAATTTATAAAGCAGTTACTTTAGTTTCAATATTACCTCTTGTTGCTTTAGAATAAGGGCAGGCACGATGCGCTTTATCAGCTAAAGTTTGTGCTTCTTCTGTTGAAATCCCTGGAATATGAACATCAAGTTCTGCTGATAATACAAAAGCATTACCATCCTGATTAATTGACACATGCACCGTTACATTAGCCTCAGATACATCAACGCCATCATTTTTGGCCACAGCGGCTAAAGCACCCAGGTAACAAGGGCCCCATGCAGCTGCAAACAGTTGTTCGGGATTCGTTCCGCCTCCCTGGCCACCCATTTCTCTTGGCTTAACCACATCAAATTCAATCTGTCCGTCGCTCGACTTAATATGTCCGTCTCTGCCGCCGGTGGCGGTTACTGTAGCTGTATATACTTTTTCCATTCTGTAGTAATATTTTTAGTAATAACAAATGGCGCAGCTTATGGTTTTAAATTTTCATCCAAATCAGCTTACATTCATCCTTTCAGTCAATTTATAGATATCATAGGCCACTTTCTGAATGAGGGTGAGTAGTTCAACAATCATCTCCCTGTCGCCATGCTGTTCAATCTCGTCCGGCTTTAACCTGATTAGAGGTACATTGCTGTTTTCACCTTTGTGTTTAATCAGATTCTCATTCGCGAGGTTAATCAAGTAAACAGTATTATTGATCACGGGCTTAAATTCGTGGAAATTTTCAACTAACATGCCGTGTTCCTTATGGTAAAGAGAGAGTGTAGCAATGTAAGAAGATAATAAATGGTTCAGTGCTGTAAACTGGTGCAATTCGGTCATCAGAACCTGCTTGCTTTTAGGTTCAGAAAACATTCTCTGGAACATGGAAGCCAGGTTAGATGAAGTTACATAAACTTCCTTCCGTGCTAATTTATAGTCAGTTAAGGTGTCAATTTTCTCAAAGTAAAACTGTGTCACCTTTTCAAAATATTTTACATTAGCCGCTAAGGTGGCAATCATGGCTTCTTTAAGTTTTTCATATTCCCAGTTAGGAAATAAAGAATAACTGGCTAAAAGTGCAATGCCACAACCAATCAAAGTATCAACAACGCGCTCACTGGCCATTGCAAGGCCACCCATGCCCAAAAAGTTAAAAAGTATCAATACATAGGGCGTCATAAAAAGAACGCTTACAACGTAGTTTAAACGCTGAAAACTGTAACATCCAATCATACAGATCAGGAGGATTACAAATAGCGTGTCTTTATCATGCACATAGTTTAATACGCCTACACCAATCAAACCGCCGACCACTGTGCCTATAATCCGCTCGTAGTTTCGTTGTTTTGTGAGGCTAAAACCAGGTTTGGAAATCACGAGAATTGTCAATAATATCCAGTAACTATGCGAAAACGGCAGTGATTTAGACACCAAAAAGCCAATAAACATCACGATGGCCACCCGGAGCGAGTGCCGGAAGATTGACGATTTAAACGTCAGGTTTTCCAGCAGTAATTTCACATCTATACTTTGATGGGTTGTGAATTTATCTGTTTCAATATTCCGTGTCTCAAAGTTTTTCTTTTCTTTCTTATCGAAGTAGCCATTGATGGTAATGACCCTTGATAAAATGTTCTCAATGTTAACGTCAATGTTCTTTAAGGCCAGGAATCCCAGCGTGTTATGGTTTTTATTGCCACTATCAGCTTCAAGTGCATTAATTTTAGACTTTAAACTGGCCACCTCAGCGATCAGCTGTTTTGGAAGGAGGGGAGTGCTGCCTGTTTTTAAGGCGAGTGCAAGATTGTCCAGTTCATCGGCAATCTTGTTAATGACGTTCTCATAATTCTGAAGTATACCCGTTTGATCAAATTGTTCATGTAAACGGCGGTAATTATAATAAGTGGACATGATTTGTTCAAACAAATCAACCATGTCAACAAATACGACAAGTAAAAACCGTCCTTCAGGCGTCGAATCCCGAACAATTTTACGCGTTTTAAAGAGTACATCCCTAACCGCATCTTGTTTTTCATGTACATGAACCTGTAACTGTAATAAATCAGCGTAATTTTTATCGTAATCAATATTCTCCTGATAAAATTTCGCTTTGGCCCTTAAAAAAGTCGAAACTTCACCGATAGATTCACTCAGGGCTTGTTGCGCCGGTCGGTACGGTCTTAACCGATACATAGAATAACTCAATATGGTATACCAGGTACCGCCAATAAGTACTAGCACCGCATGTAAAACCACATCCTGCCAGGGCCTCACGTCATCAATACTGAGCACAATTACAATTAATGCAGCAGTACCCACAGCACCAGCACGCATGCCGTACAATGAAAACATCGAAAAAAGGAAAACCCCAAGTGGTAATAAAACACTTATAAAATAAAAGTTCTGATTGGTGAGACCAACAAGAAATGACAGGACGAAAATTAAGATGGTGGTAAAAATCATCGCATTTTTACGATCCCTGATCGGGCCTGGAGAATCAACAACACTCACACATAGCGCACCGAGTGAAACAGCCATCCCTAATTTTAATAACCCAAACTGTGCGAAGATCAGCGATGGAGATAATACACCAAAAGTTATTCTTAAACCATCAGTGAAATAAGTACCTAATAAGAAATCTTGTATGCTTCGAAGCGGCTTATGAAACATAATTGTTTAGACAAACTGGATGAATTTACAGTATATTATTTTAAGGTGATAATTAATATTATGTTAAGTACGTCATCGTATAAACTAGCCAGGCTAGTCCTATTTAAAATTCTTCCAGCTTTCTTTTAAGCTCCTGTACCTTATCTAACCTGTTTTTTCTGGTATTGATGTCTATTAGTAATTGTGCAGTGCCTCTGTCATTAGGATTGATTTCATAAGCCTGCAACAATGTTAATTCTGCACGGTTGATGTTTGCTGTATAGGCCGTTTTACGTTCAACAGAATCAGGCAGCTTAAGTGATGCATTCGCCATGTCAATATAAACAATGCCTAATTGATACAATGCGTCGAAATAATTCTGATCTATATCCAGCGCCTTTTTATACGACGATTCTGCGATGCTGATTTTATGTTTATGCTGGTTTAAATAGCCATACAGGAAATAAAGTAATTTGCTCTGGGTGTCTACATTTAAAGTTATATCAATTGCCTGAATAGCTTTATCATATTTCTCGTTGTCAATCAGTAAGTTAATGTAATCGTTATTGACAAATGTGTTATACGGGTTTTTTTGTAAACCTTCTTCCAATGTCTCTATAGCCCTGTCGTATTCAAACTTAGCAACATAAATACTTGCTATAGATTGAAATAAGGTCGGGTTTGTAGCCCCATTATCTTTTGCTCTCTTATAATAATGTAGCGCATGGTCGTATTCATTAATTTTCTGTGCACTTAACCCCGCATTGATCGCCAATGTAGTATCAGTTGGGAAAAAGTCACTAACTTCTTTCAGCAGGTTAAAAGAAGTTTTAAACTCGTTATTTTTAAATGCATTATTTGCATTATGTTGTTTTTTAAGCACAATGTTGTATTGCGCCGCATCTATTAATTCGGTATTGTTGTCAAAACGGTCTAATTCTTTTGCAGTTTTAAGTGCCTGCACAGCTGCCTCATAATACCTGTCGGCATTGGCTTCATTCTCATCAATCAGCGCAACATATGAACTGAGGTAAGCTTTAATTGCCCAGGTCTCCGGCCAATTTTTTGTTTTCCTATCCTTCTCAGCACTTTCTATGGCCTTCGCTCCTTCTCCAATTACCTTAAGCTGGTCTTTTTTACCTTTACCCTCAACGATAGCTGCCTGCAGTTTACCAACTGCATTTTGGGCAATCTTCATTTGGCTTTTCTGACTATAGGCATGAACGGAAAGAAATAAAGAAGAGATAAGTATAATTAGGGATTTGTTTTTCATCTGGTCCGGTTTTATGGCAAAAATATACAAAAAAAAAGAGGGATAAAATTTATCCCTCTTTTTTAAAACTATCTGTATGCAATTATGGATTTAATTCTTTCAGTTTAGCACTTACTTTGTCATAATTAGCCGTATCGTTTTTGAAAGCATAGATTCTTTTCTGAGCTTCTAAAGCTGCTGCCGATTTTGGATCAAGTTCAGCTGCCTTTAAATAGAAAGGTAATGCTTTGTCTAACAAGCCAGCCATTTGAGTACTGATGGCATTAGCTTCTTTTACGTTTTTAGGATCAAGTTTGTTCTTTTTACCTTGTAACTCTACCGCTTGAAGGTAATATACATCACCTTTTAAGTATTGGTAAACCGAGTTATTTGGGTCTTTGGCAATCAATTTATCCAACATTTCTTCAGACTTAGCGATATCCCCTTTTTTAATGTATAAGTCTGCTTCAGATTGAATAAAACTCATTTCATCAGGAAATTTCGCAGAAGCTTCCTTAATTGTTTCCATTGCAGCCACTGTATCTTTTACTTCAGCAAGGTTCAGGTTAATTACTTCTAAATACAAGTCTTTTGCATTTGGAGAGTTTAAACTGATCACTTTTTTGAAGTTTCTGATGGTTTCAGGGTAGTTTTTAAGATTTCTAGCCATGATACCTGCGTTTAAATACATTGCAGTATCATTAGGGTTTCTTGCGGTCACTTCATTAAAGTATTTTAATGCCGATTCAAAATCCTGTTTGTTGTAAGCTGCGAAAGCCCTTACTTTAAGTGCATTATTAACGTTTAACTCAGCAGTAGCCAGGTTATCTTTTTCGTCACCTTTAGTATCTAATTGTTTAGTTTTCGCAATAGCTTCTTCAGCTATTTTTTGTTTCTCAATTGAATTCTGAATGTTAACGGTATCAGTAACAGCTATTGCCGAAGCAAACAAAGCACGGTATGACCAAGTTTCAGGCAGATCCTTAGTTTTTTCATGTGTTATTGCTGCGTCAGTGCGTTTCAAGCCGCCATTTAATGATTCAAGAGATTTTTCAATTGGCTGATTTGAACCAAGCAGTTGGAACATGCCCCACTCCTTCTTTGCCGCTGCAACTTCACTTTTTTGTGCATGGGCAAATGTGCCTGCTCCAATTAATAGAATGCTAAAAAGTACTTTTTTCATTTTTTATGATTTTGTTTCTATTTAATTACTAATTTTCTTCTTCTTCGCCTTCAGTTGAATCATCGGCATCTTCTGCCTTATCTTCGTCTTCTGTCTCCGCTGTACCTTCTTCCTGTACTTCTGCTTCTGCCGCCGCGGTTTCTGGATCTACTAAAACAGACTCATCAACTTCTTCGTCCTCCTCGTGGTCAATTCTGGCTACAGATGCGATGGCGTCATTTCCTTTTAAGTTAATTAAACGCACACCCTGTGTTGCTCTTCCCATTACCCTAAGGCCACTTACTACAATCCTGATCACGATACCAGATTTATTGATAATCATTAAATCATCGGCATCAGTAACACTCTTAATAGCAATCAAATCACCTGTTTTTTCCGTGATGCTTATGGTTTTAACACCTTTACCACCCCTGTTTGTAACACGGTAATCTTCAATGTCTGTACGTTTACCATAACCTTTTTCAGAAACCACTAAAATAGTCGCCTCCGGATTATCTACAGCAATCATACCAACTACTTCATCCTGGTCATGTGCAAGGGTAACACCTCTCACACCTGTGGCTGTTCTACCCATTGGTCTAACGGTCGATTCATTGAAACGAATCGCACGTCCAGAACGTAAAGCCATCACTATCTCACTGTTACCACTGGTTAAACTTGCTTCTAACAACTGGTCGCCTTCGTTAATGTTAATGGCATTGATCCCATTTACTCTTGGACGAGAATAAGCTTCTAAAGAGGTCTTTTTAATCGTACCTTTTTTAGTACACATGATGATGAAGTTATTCTCCAGGTAATCCTGGTCTTTAAGGTTCTTCACCTTGATGTAAGCCTTTATCTTCTCCTCTTTCGGGATATTGATAATATTCTGGATGGCTCTACCCTTACTTAACCTTGATCCTTCAGGTATTTCGTATACCCTTAACCAGAAACAACGACCACTTTCTGTGAAGAAAAGCATGTAATTATGGTTAGAAGCAACCAATAAATGTTCAATAAAGTCCTCACTTCTTGAATCACTTCCTTTAGAACCTTTACCACCTCTGGCCTGGGTTCTGTATTCTGTTGCAGGCGTACGTTTAATATAACCTTCACGAGAAATGGTAATTACTACGTCTTCATCTTCGATGAAGTCTTCCATGCTCATGTCTTCTGCTGAGTGAACGATTTGTGTTCTTCGTTCATCACCATACTTGGTCATCATATCAGTCAACTCATCTTTAATAATCTGCATTCTTAATCCTTCATCACTTAGAATAGACTGCAGGTATTCGATGGTTTTCATTAACTCTTCGTATTCTTCTTTGATTTTATCGCGTTCCAGACCAGTTAAACGACGTAAAGTCATATCTAAGATCGCACGGGCCTGAAGATCACTTAAGTTGAACTGCTCCATTAAACCAGTTCTGGCTTCTTCCGGCGTACTCGAAGCACGGATTAATTTAATTACCTCATCAATATGATCAAGAGCAATTAATAAACCTTCCAGAATGTGTGCTCTTTTTTGCGCTTCGTTTAACTCAAATTTGGTACGGCGAACCACCACTTCATGTCGGTGATTAACAAAGTGCCTGATCAGGTCCTTCAAATTCAACATTTCTGGTCTTCCATTAACCAGGGCAATGTTATTCACACTAAATGAGGTTTGTAAGGCCGTTTGTTTAAACAGGTTGTTTAATACAATAGCTGCATTGGCATCACGTTTAATTTCGTAAACAATACGGATCCCATCCTTATTAGACTCATCTTTAATATTAGAAATACCTTCAATTTTTTTCTCACCAACCAGTTCAGCAGTACGCTCAATCATCATGGCCTTGTTTACCTGGTAAGGTATTTCGGTAACAATAATGGTTTCACGGTCTTTATGCGTTTCGATTTCTGCTTTTGCACGCATCACGATACGGCCTCTGCCTGTTTCGAAAGCATCCTGAACACCAGAGTAACCATATATAATAGCACCTGTTGGAAAATCAGGGGCTTTTATAAATTTCATTAATTCAGCAACAGTAATTTCATTATTATCAATATAAGCAATGGTACCATTAATTACTTCCGTAATATTATGTGGAGGCATGTTTGTAGCCATCCCCACAGCAATACCCGATGCACCATTAATTAATAAGTTTGGAACTTTTGAAGGTAATACCGTTGGCTCCTGTAAGGAATCATCAAAGTTCAGCTGAAAATCTACAGTGTCTTTATTGATGTCGGCAAGCATATCTTCGGCAATCTTCTGAAATCTTGCTTCCGTATAACGCATTGCTGCAGGTGAATCTCCGTCAATTGAACCAAAGTTTCCCTGGCCTTCTACCATTAAATAACGCAAACTCCATTCTTGCGCCATCCTTACCATCGTTAGGTATACGGAAGAGTCACCATGTGGGTGATACTTACCGAGCACTTCCCCTACGATACGTGCTGATTTTTTATAAGGTCTATTATTTGCTAATCCCAGATCAAGCATGCCATATAACACCCGGCGGTGCACTGGTTTTAAGCCGTCACGTACATCAGGTAAAGCTCTTGACACTATTACAGACATCGAATAATCGATATAAGCAGACTTCATCTGCTCGTCTATATTAATTTTAATAATCTTGTCGTTTTCCTGATTTTCTAAATCTTCTGCCATAAATTAAATGTTCGTATAAAAACGATATAAATAAGGTATTGTTATAACCTTGCGAATTTAAGAAAATATTGCTGTTTAACCTCGAAAAATGTTAAACCCAGTTAATTCCTTTGATAAGTTTACTGGCGGTCTCGGCTTCCGGCGTATTTTTCTTTGGTTGGAAATTATAGATCCACTTGGCCGTTGGTGGCAAACTCATTAATATCGATTCAATTCGTCCATTCGTTTCCAGGCCAAACTTTGTTCCCGAATCATAAACCAGGTTAAATTCGGCATAGCGGCTCCGGCGTACGTACTGCCATTCCTGCTGTTCAGGCGTATATTCTGTATCTTTATTGCGGTCAATCAGTTCGGTGTAAATTGGGGCAAAAGTGCGGCCAACGGCCAACGAAAAGTCTAAGATCTCCTGGTAGTCCATATTCGCGGTCTCCGGTCTCAGTCTATCGTAAAAAATACCGCCAATACCCCTGGTTTCTTCGCGGTGTTTGATAAAAAAGTAATCATCAGCCTGCTTTTTAAAACGCGGGTAAAAGTCAGGATTAAACGCATCGCAGGTATTTTTCAATAAATGGTGAAAATACCGGGCATCTGTATCAATCACATAATGCGGGGTTAAATCAATACCACCACCAAACCACTTTGTTTGCTCATCCATTTCAAAGTACCTGATGTTCATGTGAATAATTGGCACAAAAGGATTTTTCGGGTGCAACACGATGGAAACACCAGTTGCAAAAAATTCCTGGCTCTCTACTTTAAAAGCCTTTCTCACCGATTCCGGCAGTACACCGTGCACAGCAGAGAAGTTTACCCCACCTTTTTCAATCACATTTCCATCCTGGAATACCCTGGTGCGGCCTCCGCCACCACCTTCACGTTCCCATAATTCTTCTACAAAACTAGAACCACCATCTGCTGTTTCTAACGCCCCACAGATTTCGTCCTGGATAATTTTATACGCTTCGGCAACTTTTTCTCTGAAAATCATAGACAAAGTTAACCCTAAACTTTGCCTTCGTTCCGATTAATTAGAGATAGTACAATTTTTTGACAGTATAAAAAAAAAGCCACCCCTATGGATAGCTTTTATCTGACGTTTTTAAATTTTACTGTCTACTTGTGGTGTCAGGTGGAGTGGTAACCTTCGTGGTGTCTGTGCTACTGGTAGTTCCGGTAGTACCAGTAGTTCCTGTAGTGCCGGTAGTTCCTGTAGTGCCAGTAGTTCCGGTAGTACCAGTACTTCCGTTAGTTCCCGTTGTTCCGGTGGTGCCTGTAGCTCCACCCATGGTTGAATCCGTTGTCGATCCGTCTCTGGTATCAGAGGCATTACGCGTCGAATTGCATGCTGTAGTGGCAATAACCAATGAAGCAACTACAGCAAGACTTAAAAATGTTCTTTTCATAAGTTTATGTCTTTAATTTAAAGCTAGAACGTATGCTGTATTAAATAGTTTTTCAAAAATTCAATAATGTTTCAGATCTTTAAACATCATGATTGTATCTGAAAAAACCCTTAAGTGGGCCCTCTGTTTATATCCCCCTTTTTTGTTCCAAAGAATATGGGTAAAGCAGTTTCATCCTGGTTTCAGGGGTGTCGATGTAAAAATTAACAAAAGTTTATTCAATAAAAATTATAACGGGTCCATTTATGGAGGCACCATTTACGGGGCTACCGATCCATTTTATGCCATTTTGTTCGACCAGATTCTGCAAAGAAAAGGCTTTAAAAACCGTGTGTGGTTAAAAAGTGCCTCCATTCAATACCTGAAACCAGGCCGTGGCGACTTATATTTTACGGTCATCATTACAGGCCAAATGATCAATGAAGCCGTTGAAGCTTTAAACCAGACCGGAAAGTTTGTAAAAGCTTACCCCATGGAAATTACCAATAAACATGGCGAAGTATGTGCAACGGTAAACAATGAAGTATATATTAGAAACCTCCATTATGGAGAAAAACAGGTGGTAGCCTATTAACAAATAATTAGCGCATAGGCTATGAATATCAGGAGGACAATTTTGCTGGGTGAAGGCACCATGGTCGATTTTAAAACCACCATCACCAGCGTCGAAAAAATAGCACGTACCCTGGTCGCTTTTGCCAATAACAAGGGCGGTCAGCTGTTAATTGGCGTGGCCGACGATGGGACCATCAAGGGGGTAAAATCCGAGGATGAGGAACGTTACATGATTTCCAAATCTGCCAACCAGTTTTGCAAACCAGCCATCGTTCATACCTTCGAAGAAATCAAGGTAGAAGGGAAACTGGTGCTGGTGGTTCATATCGATGCCAGCGACTCCGGACCACACTATGCATTAGACGAACACAAAAACTGGTGGGTGTACTTTAGGGTAAACGACAAGAGTATTCTCTGTAAATAAGTGTAGATTCGCCGATTATTTCAAATCATGTTACAATCGCTATACACAAAATACAAACCATATTACTCAGATAACTTAAGATTGGCCATGCCTATTGTGGTCTCCCAACTCGGCCATACCGTGGTTCACATGGCTGATAGTGTGATTGTTGGACATTTTGCCGGCACAACACAATTAGCGGCAGTATCGCTGGTAAACAGCATATTTATGCTGGTATTGGTGCTGGGCCTTGGTGTTGCCTATGGTCTAACGCCACTGATTGCAAGAGAGAGCGGACGCAAAGATTATGCATCCTGTGGCACCCTGCTGGTTAATAGTTTAGTCATTAATCTAATTACCGGTGTGCTCCTGTATGGTTTTGTTCACTATGGTACCCTGTCCATCATCGACCACCTGGACCAATCGCCAGCAGTGGTGGCCTATGCCAAGCCTTTCCTGGCCTACCTGGGTGTTTCCATCATCCCCTTAATGATTTTTCAAACCTTTAAACAGTTTGCCGAAGGACTCGGATTCACCAAACAGGCCATGTTCGTGTCCATCTGGGGAAATGCCATAAACATTATCCTGGGTATCATCCTGGTCAAAGGAATGTTTGGTATTGCGCCCATGGGCGTTGTAGGTGTGGGCATCAGTACCCTGGTAGACAGGATCCTGATGGCCATTGTGATGGCTGTTTACGTGTTCAGGTCACCGGACTTTAAACCCTATATCCAGACTTTCAAGATGCGCCTGCTTAACCTGGGCATAGTAAAAAAAATCCTAAAAATCGGCGCGCCGGTAGCCTTACAGTATTCCTTTGAGGTAAGTGCCTTCAGTGGTGCAGCGATATTAATCGGTACTATAGGCGCTATCGAACAGGCGGCACACCAGGTAGCTATCAACCTGGCTGCAATCACCTATATGCTTGCCACGGGTATTGCATCGGCAGCAACCATTAAAACAGGCAATAACCTTGGTAAAAGCAATTTCACAGACCTGCGTCGTTCGGCGGTGGCCAGTTACCACGTCATCATTATCTTCATGAGCTTAACGGCCTTACTCTTTATACTTGCCAATAACGTATTGCCCTATATCTATACCGAAGACAAAGCAGTAATTGCTATTGCGGCGCATCTATTAATTATCGCAGGTTTTTTCCAGTTATTTGATGGAACCCAGGTTGTAGGCCTGGGCGTGTTAAGAGGTATTGGCGACGTAAATGTGCCTACCCTCATCACCTTTATTTCCTATTGGGTAGTGGGTATCCCCCTTGGGTACCTTCTGGGGATCACCCTGGGCTGGGGCGTAAATGGCATCTGGTATGGGTTAACCGTAGGTCTTCTCACAGCTTCCATATTTTTATTTATACGCTTTCAAAAGAAAACAAGGCACCTGGAAGAAAAAATTTAAATGAAAGGATTACCCGACCAGGGCCTGCGTTTTATCAGACGAAAAAAAATTTTTAGAAGTTACAGCAATTTTCATTTTTAATGATAAATTTGTTGTAACCTCTTCATGTTCAGATTATATACCATACTTCGAAAAATAGTAAGCAAAAACCCTCTCAATCGACTAGTCATAAAGAACGAAGTTAGAGAGGCCAATGTTTTAAGGTCTTTAGTGCTTTCAGGCTTAAGCATGCTCGTTTCTACATTTAATATTTTCTTACTTTTAAAGAGTGACTATACCTTATCCGAAGACCGGGAAGGACACCTTCAGGACATCATTACCCTTAACCAGGTTGTGCTCCTGATATCATTTTTAATTTTCTCTATACTCACCTGGAGTTATATTAACGTCAGGGTAAGAGTTATTGCCAGAAAGTATGTACCTCATGTAGTCTTTTTCACCGTAACCCTTTGGGGCACATTAACAACCATTTTCGATCAGCATATTACCTCCTCCATCGGCTCCTTTATGCTGGGTGCCATCATTTCTTCCTTAATGTTACTTATACAACCCTGGCGTATCACGGTATACCTGGGCATTCTCATGCTGGTGTATTATTTCGGCGTGGTAGAAAACCAGCAAGACCCCATGCTCCAGGTAGTTAACATCAGCGAAGGATTTGCTACCATTGTAGTGGCATTTGGTCTGGCTATTACCCAATGGCGCACCAATACCATTCGTTTCAAGCAAAGCCGGATCATTAAATGCCAGCAGGAATCGTTAACTGATAATTACCAGCAACTGGTAAACAGTGCTGAGCAGCTGGAAGAACTCAACAGCAGTAAAGACAAGTTTTTTGCCATATTAGCACATGACCTCCGGGGACCGATATCTTCTACCCTCGCGCTCACAGAGCACCTGAAGGAAGGGCTGTTTGATAACGATGAGAAAGAACGTAAAAGAATGTACGAACTGCTGCAAAACAGCCTGAGCACCACCGCTAAACTCCTTGAAAATGTATTGCTGTGGTCCAGAAGCCATATGGGAACCCTCACTTTCAAACCAGTTGACCTGGTGCTTCATGAGGTCATTGAAAACAACATCTCCCTGCTTCGCATTGTCGCTGCACACAAAGACATCACCATAGTTAATGAGGTTGATAAAAACCTAAAAGCCAAGGTAGATCTCGATATGATGAATACCATCATCCGAAACTTATTGTCCAATGCCATAAAATTCACCCCCAATTTCGGTAAGGTAGAAATCGCATCCGGTGAGTATTACGATGAGGTGTTCGACCAGCAGTTCATCAAGATATCCGTGCGTGATTACGGCATAGGGATGAACAAAAAAATTATGGATGATCTATTTAAGATCGATAAAAAGGTGACTACTACCGGAACCAATAATGAACCCGGCACAGGCTTAGGACTTATTCTATGTCACGATTTCATCCAGAAACACCAGGGAACCCTGCATGTGGAGAGTGAGGAAGGCAGCGGTACAACCATCACCTTTACCATTCCTCATATTCCCAATACAGCAGTGTCGTGTACCGATAATCACCGGTTTTCTACTTTATAAATCGTGGTTTGTTTATAGGTTTCTCCAGGACGTAATGTGGTTGATGGAAACTCCGGGATATTGATCGCATTAGGATGGTGTTGCGTTTCCACACAGAAGGCTTCCGACGGACCATAATGCGTCCCACCTTTCCCCTTATTTACATCCAGTGAAATAGCAGTATAAAAATGCGCCACAGGCTCCGTGGTATAAACCGACAGCTTCAACCCGCCCGTTTCTTCCCAGGTTTCCGATGCCAGGGTCAGTTCTCCGGCTTCCTTATCCAGTACATAAGTCTGGTCGTAGCCAGTTGCGGCATTCCAGTCCTTTCCAATTGCTTTAGGCGCCAGGAAATTATGTGGTGTGCCTTGCACAGGAATCAGCTTCCCGGTAACCACAAAGTTGTCGTCCTGTTCCAGGTAATAACTTGCAGGCATATGGTGAATGTGTTTCGCTACGCTACCGCCCTGCGGTGCAAGGTTAAAATAACCATGATGAGTCAGGTTAATGGCCGTAGCTTCATCAGTTTCTGCTTTAAAATCGAGTATCAGTTCATTATCATCTGTTAACTTAAAGGTCAGCTGTACAGTCAGGTTTCCAGGAAAACCCTGGTCGCCGGCCGGACTCACGTATTGCAGCGTCAAGCTCGGGCCAGTAGTAGGCAGAATATCCCAAACCCTTCTGTCGAACCCAATATTACCCCCATGTAAACTATCTTTACCACGGTCGTCTGTTACCTGGTACGATTTTCCATCAATGGTAAACCGTCCATCTTTAATCCGGTTGGCGTAACGGCCAATCACAGCACCCAGGTAAGGATACGCTTTAAAATAATCATCCGATAAATAACCATCCAGGTCGTCAAACCCTAAAACAATATCCTGCTTTTCCCCATGTGCATTTACCACGATAAAATTGCTGATTATCGCACCATAGTTGTATATTTTAACGTATGTACCTTGATTGTTAGTCAGTTCAACGGCGTATACTTCTTTTCCGTCAATTACACGGCCGGTGTTTATTAGGTTTGCTTTCATATTGGTATATTGGGCTGTATTTATAAAGAAGCAATACTATACATTACTTTATAAAAACAGCAACTTAATTTAAAATTTATAATGAAAACCGAGTTAGGAAATAAATTCTTCGCGCATTACCAGCAGCAAGCCACCGCCACTTACTTTACGCCGGGACGCGTTAATTTAATAGGCGAACATATCGATTATAATGGCGGACTGGTGATGCCCTGTGCAATTACCCTGGGTACATGGCTTGTTGTTGCACCAAATAACGATCAGGTCATCAGGTTTAAGAGTTTAAATTTCGCCGATGAGCAAAGCTTCCCTTTAGCATCGGGTTACACCAAAACCGGAAGCGAATGGTATAATTATCCTTTAGGTGTGTTTAACGAGATGCTGAAAGAAAAGCAAATCTCTACCGGATTAGACATGCTTTTTTACGGCAATATCCCGGTGGCTTCGGGGTTATCCTCTTCAGCATCCATTGAAGTCATCACAGCTTATGCCCTTAATGAACAGTTTAATCTCGGTTACAGCCGCCAGGAACTGGCTTTATTGTCTCAAAAAGTAGAGAACGAATTTATTGGCGTAAACTGTGGCATCATGGACCAATTTGCCGTTACTTTTGGCGAAAAACACAAGGCCATCGTATTGAATTGCGACACCTTGAAATACCGTTTAGTCGATTGTAACCCGGGAGAATATGTGCTTGCCATCATTAACACCAATAAACCCCGTAAACTTTCAGAATCCAAATATAACGAGCGCGTGTCGGAGTGCCAGACTGCCCTGGAGCTACTTAACCAGGAAATCAAGTTAAATAACCTGTGCGAGTTAACCGCAGAAAAATTCGCCCTTCACGCCCATTTAATAAAAGATCCGGTCATATTGAAACGCGCAACCCACGTGATTACGGAAAACGACCGCGTAATCCAGGCAGCAAAAGCCTTGAGTGAAGATAATTTCGAGGAATTCGGCCGGTTAATGTATGCCTCCCACCAATCCTTAAAAGAGCTATATGAAGTATCAGGGCATGAATTAGATACTGTAGTGGAGTTTTGTGAAGCATACCCTCATGTAGTAGGTGCAAGAATGACCGGTGCTGGTTTCGGCGGCTGTGCCATTGCCTTCCTGGCGAAAGATTATGAAGAAGATTTTGTGGCTAAAATAAAGCCATACTATGAAGAACGCGTGGGTTATGCCCCCGAAGTGTACTTTACTGACATTGGCAATGGCGCATCAACAATTTAATTTTACTTTTGTACCATGCAAAAGTTAAAATTAGAGGACCTGAACAGGGTAAGTGTAGAAGCCTTTAAAGAACAGGAAAAGCTACCCGTAGTGGTCATCTTAGATAATGTAAGGAGCATGCACAACGTAGGCTCTGTATTTAGAACAGGCGATGGCTTTGCCATAGAAAAATTAGTGCTTTGCGGCATTACGGCTAATCCGCCACACCGCGAAATCGAGAAAACCGCGCTGGGCGCTACCGCTTCTGTAGACTGGGAACATTACGACGAAACCACGGCTGCTGTTAGTGCATTGCGTGAGCAAGGGTATACCATTATTGCCATAGAACAGGCAAAAAACAGCACCATGCTGCATACCTACCAGCCTGCTATGGATAAAAAATACGCACTGATCTTTGGAAACGAGGTAGATGGTGTAAGTGATGAGGTGATGGCCATGAGCGATGAATGTATCGAAATACCACAGTTCGGCACCAAACACTCCTTCAATATCGTGATCTCTGCAGGCATTGTACTCTGGGATTTCTTTGCCAAGCTTAAATTATAAAACCATAAAGACGATATAACAAAAGGGCCTGATCATGAGATGATACAGGCCCTTTTTATAAACGAGACAAAAATTTTTAAGCGTAAGGAATGCCGTCTTTACAAGCCAGCTTGCTGTAACCCATCAGGTATTCATCTACCTTACGGGCAGCTTCCCTGCCTTCAGAGATGGCCCAAACCACCAGCGACTGCCCTCTGCGCATATCGCCTGCTGCAAATATCTTGGCTATATTGGTCTGGTATTTTCCTTCTTCCGCTTTTACATTACCACGGTTATCCAGTTCGATACCCAGTTTTTCGATTAAACCTTCTTTCTGTGGATGAAGAAAGCCCATCGCTAATAATACCAGCTGACAAGGCAATTCACGTTCTGTACCAGCGATCTCCGTGAAATTCACCGGACGGCCGGCAGCATCAATCTGCCATTCCACATCAACCACTTTTAATCCTTTTAAATTGCCCTGCTCATCTTTGATAAATTCTTTCGAATTTACGCCCCATGCACGTTCACAGCCTTCCTCATGCGAAGAAGTTACCTTCAGTAACATCGGGAAAGTTGGCCATGGCATATTCGGCGTACGTGCCTGCCCTGGCATCGGCATAATTTCAAACTGCATCACCGACCTGGCACCTTGCCTGTTGGAAGTTCCAATACAATCAGAACCGGTATCCCCGCCACCAATCACAATCACATCTTTACCGGTTGCCATAATGGCTTCCTGTTCAATGCTGAAATTACGCACCCGTTTGTTTTGTTGTTTCAGAAAATCCATCGCAAAATGTACCCCTTTAGCCTCACGGCCAGGAATATTCAGGTCGCGAGGAATGGTAGAACCACCAGCCAATACAATCGACTGGAAATCCCTTAATAAGGTATTCAGTTCTACGTTGACGCCAACGTTGGCATTACACTTAAACTGGATGCCTTCTTTTTCCATCAGGCTGATCCTTCTGGTTACCACATCTTTTTGCAGTTTAAAATCAGGAATACCGTAGTTTAATAAACCACCCGGCGTATCATCGCGTTCAAAAACCGTTACTTCGTGACCGGCTTTATTTAATTGCGCAGCAGCTGCCAAACCAGCAGGGCCAGAACCAATAATGGCTACCTTTTTGCCCGTTCTGATCAGTGGCTCTTCCGCTTTGATATAGCCTTTGGCAAAGGCCATTTCAATAATATGTTTTTCAATTTCCTCAATGGATACCGGCGATTTGTTGATGCCCAATACACAGGCAGACTCGCATGGTGCCGGACAAATCCTTCCAGTAAATTCAGGGAAATTGTTTGTACTCAGTAAGATAGCTGTTGCTTCCTCCCAGTCGGCTTTATATACGGCATCGTTAAACTCAGGGATAACGTTACCCAATGGGCATCCCGACTGGCAAAACGGAACCCCACAGTCCATGCAACGTGCCGCTTCCCTGTTGATTTCTTCAGCATGGTAAAGGTGCACGAATTCATTATAATGTTTTAGTCGCGTTTTGGCATCTTCTTTCGCAGGAGCAGTTCTCTCGTATTCTAAAAATCCAGTTACTTTTCCCATGGTTAAGATATTTTTATTGTTGAATTTCTTTTGATTAATACAGCTTTGTATTCTTTAGGGAATACTTTAACGAAATGAACAGCCTGGGCCGACCAATCGTTTAAGATAAACTGGGCTAATTTACTATTTGTCAGTTGGATATGTTGTTTAAGTAAAGAGATGATTCTGGCTTCATCCTCTTCATTCAGCGGATCAAGATCAACCATTTCCTTGTTACATTTTTTATGGAAATCACCTTTGGTATCATAAATCCAGGCTACACCACCACTCATTCCGGCGGCGAAATTACTTCCTGTAGATCCGATCACCAATACTTCACCACCCGTCATATACTCACAACCATGGTCGCCTAAACCCTCCACAACAGCCGTTGCACCAGAATTCCTTACGGCAAAACGTTCACCGGCCTGGCCCCTTACAAATAACTCCCCTGAGGTAGCACCGTATAAAGCCACATTACCGATAATGATATTTTGTTCTGGTACATAACCAATGTTAGCGAAAGGATAAATCGACAAACGTGCCCCGGAAAGACCCTTACCTACATAGTCATTCGCTTCCCCTTCCAGTTCAAGCGATACGCCCCTGGCTGCAAAAGCACCGAAACTCTGACCTGCAGAACCAACAAATTTAAAGTTGATGGTATCCGGAGGTAAACCCTGTCCTTTATGTATTTTAGACAGTTCATTTGATAACATGGTACCCGTAGCACGGTCTGTATTTTTGATGGCAAACTCCTGGAAAACCGGCTCCTTTTGCAGTAATGCAGGTTGTGCCGCTTCAATCAACTGGTGATCCAATAAGGTAGACATGCCATGATCCTGTTTTTCAGAATTATATAAAGTCAAGCCGTTATCAGGCGCTTTAAATAAGATACCAGAGAAATC
>NZ_JAZQNU010000214.1:0-8997 GCF_045627485.1 Pedobacter sp.
ACGTGCATTGATTTCCAGCAAATAACGCTCTTTGTAATTGTAATTCAAGCGACTAAAAAAGCCTGTAGTTGCCCAATTCTGGTAACCTCCTGCTATGGCCCTGCTCTCATTGGTGGCAGTATTGATGGTCGGCAATTCCGGTGTAATTAAGCCACTGCGGGAGGCGGCTAAGTCTCGCACCTTATTTAGTTCCGAATTGAAACCAGCAAGTACTTTAAAGTAATGGTTATCATTTAACCTAAACTCATAGTCTGTATAGATATTAGTGGTAAAGTAATTCGCCTTATCATTGAACTCGTACACATAACTATAATCGGCTGCATAATCACCTACCGCAATCGGATATCGGTTACCTGCCACATTATAGGCATAGGCAGGTAAAATGTTTTCATGGCTATTTCTGTTTGTGATTCTAACATTTCCGTCCGCCACAATGTTCCACCCTTTTGCAGGGTTCAGCATCAATTGGGCTTGTTGAAAAAGGATATCCTTCTGATTAATCAGCCGTCCGCCATTCACCATTTGAGAGATTTCACTTGGCTCCGCATAGTTGCCATTCGGATCGTTTACCGGAACGGTAGGCCAGCGTCTGGCAATATTGTGATAGAATAGCCTGGTCTGGTGAGAGGCCCTGGTGTAGTCTTCGCGCAAGAACCTGCTGGTATAGTTAAATTTAGCAATTTTACCCAGGGTGGTATTAATTTTACCGGTAAAGGAATAACGTTTAAAAGCATCGCCTGAATAGGTGGTAATACCACCCTGATCCAGGTAACCACCTGATACGAAATATTGGGTTTTTTCCGATCCTCCGTTAATGTTAATGGAATGATCCTGAGAAAACGAATAATCTCTGTATTGCTCTTTAAACCAATTTGTATTCGCGTTAGAACCAGTATAATACTGCCATTTTTCGCCATTGGCATCAGCCACAGTGGTGTAGTCAATTTCACCATTCTGGTATTTGACGATCCTGTCCATCACCTCATCGGAAAAGATAGCCGATTGCCCGCCATTGGCAGCAGCTTCATTCCAATAGTTAGCAAAAGTATGTGAATCCATCATGGTTGGTAAGCCCATAGGCTTTGTCCAGCGAAAGTTATTGCTGTAACTTACATTGGAAGTTCCGGCTTTACCCTTTTTAGTGGTGATCAAAATCACACCAAAAGGCGCACGTGAACCATAGATAGAAGAGGCTGCCGCATCTTTTAACACGGTAACGGTCTCAATATCCTGCGGGTTAATGGTATTCATATCACCTTCCATCCCATCAATAAGCACCAATGGTGCGGAAGATGACCCTGCGCCGATAGTACCGGCACCACGAATGTTAAAGGCTAAATTTTGGTTAAGCTCTCCACCTAATCCCCCGGTCTGGAAGTTTAAACCTGGTATTAATCCTTGTAAAGCTTGCCCTACGTTTTGAACCGGTCTTGACTCCAGCGCCTTGGCATCAATAGTAGATACAGCACCGGTAAGGTTAGCTTTTTTCTGTGAACCATAACCTACTACAACCACATCATTCAAGTTGTTGGACTGTGGCGTCAGCGAAATGGACATCTCCCCTTTGGTGACTTTAACCTCCCGGGTATCATAACTGATATAGGACACCACTAGTGTGGCATCTTCGGCAACATCCCGAAGGGTGAAACGACCGTTAGCATCGGTAATACTACCGGCATTGGTATTTTTAACTTTAACGGTTGCACCGGGTATCCCCTGTCCGTTTTCATCTAGCACCTTTCCTGTAACCGTCATGGCCACAAGTTGTGATGATGTAAAGCCCCCTATCATCGTATTCTTACCTTTTATAAAGGTTAAATCCGGATTCTCCCAGTTGGCAGCAGCAGTCATTGGCATGATCGCTGACACCATTAGGAGGGTGGTGACTTTAAGGCTTGTGTAGTAGTTTTTTTTCATACACTTATTATTTGGTTTTTATGATTTTTCAGTTCTGTTATCGCTAAATGAATAGCTTAAGATTTATAAGGTTTGCTTGTAAAGACCGAACTCAGAAAGCGTAGGGTTCAAACGTGATTGTTCAATGCGTAACCTCACACGAGTAGCTTTTACTGGTTCAAACCTGAGCAGACGCTTATAACCAACGGTGGTACCCTGCGCAGCCATTTTCCAGGATTTCCCGTCCCAGTATTCGAATACAAATTCTTCTATCCGCTGTCCGATACTGATGTTCTCTTGTAAGGAAAGCACATCGAAAATTTCGGCTGTGGGCAGTTTGAATTCAATCACTGCCGTGCTATCCTTGCCTTTTGTAGTCCAGCTTGTTTTATAAGTATTATCAAGAAGTGATTGTGTGTTTTTACCGTTTTTGGATATTACCTTAGCCCCTTTAACAAGGTTTTTTTCAAAAGTTTTCGTTCTAACGCTTGTCCATTCTGTTAAGCTCTTGATATCACTATCCGCAATAAGGCCCTCTTTGTTAGGCGGAATGTTTAATAACAAAACACCGTTCCGACCAACAGAACTGTAGTAGATGTCCAGAAGCTTTTCTGGGGTTTTCACCAGGCTGTCTTGTTTCTTATGATAAAACCAACCCGGACGGATGGAAACATCTGTTTCTGCAGGATACCAGACCAATCCTTTTGCACCTTTCAATTTATCCCTGCTCCCTATATCCTGTCCTTTCAGAAAACCGGAAGGTTTAATATTAATATCCTTTTGAGATCCTGACGATACCGCAGCCTGATCCAAATTATCAGCTGGAAGCACGCTCCACTCTGTTTCCCTTCCGTAACCAGTTTCTGTACCTACCCAGCGTACATCAGGGCCCATGATTGCGATCACGGCCTGTGGCTGGAGTTTCTGAATATGGGTATACCACCTGTTAAAATCATATTCCTGTTTTTTACCGTTGGGCCCTTCACCGTTTGCACCATCAAACCATACCTCATCAATTTGACCATACTTTGTTAAGAGTTCGGTAAGCTGGGTGATAAAAAAGTCGTTATATGCATCCGTACCATATAATGGTGAATTCATATCCCAGGGAGAAAGGTATACACCAAAGCCGATATCGTACTTTTTACAGGCGGCCGCTACTTCAGCAACAACATCGCCGTTTCCATTTTTCCATGGACTGCTTTTTACAGAATGTGTTGTAGTGGCTGTTGGCCAGAGACAAAAACCATCGTGGTGTTTAGCCGTGAGTATGACTTGTTTAAAACCATTTTCTTTAGCCACACGAACCCATTGATCGGCATCGAGGTTAGTGGGATTGAAAAGCCCCGGATCTTCTTTGCCAGTTCCCCATTCTGTTTCAGTATAGGTATTCATGCCGAAGTGAAAAAATGCCGTCAGCTCAAGTTGCTGCCACCTTAGCTGTTTAGGCGATGGTGTAATTGTTGCCGCTTTCGCCACAATCGTGGCATGACTTTCCCCTGGTTTTAAAATCGTATAACTGTTCTGTGCTAAAGCCATATGGCAAACAGCAAGTAGTGATCCAGTAAATAAATATTTCTTCATCATTTGCAATTATCTTTTCTGTTCTAATATTCTTAAAGCATCCCGATCCTGTAGCCTGTCTACCTGGCGCTTCAATTCCTTTCGTAAGTCGGCAGTGATCTTTTCATACCCCTTTTTACCATATACATTGGCCATTTCCGAAGGATCTTTTTCTAAATCATATAATTCCCAGCCCTCAACACGTTCGTACAGCCTGATCAGCTTATATCTTTTCGTCCTCACACCGAAGTGAGGAGAAACAGCGTGTTCTCCATTTTCATAATAATGATAGTATACTGCTTCCCTGCCCGTTTCATTGGGGTTAACGAGCACCGGTAGCATCGAAGCGCCTTGCATGTCTTTTGGAATTGGAACTTTGGCGGCCTCTAATAAGGTTGGCGCAAGGTCAAGATTCATTACAAAGTGCTCGGAAACAGTACCCGGTTTCACGACACCAGGGTATCGCATGACCATTGGCGTGCGAAAGGATTCTTCATACATCCACCTCTTGTCAAACCAACCATGCTCTCCCATGTAAAAGCCTTGGTCTGACAGGTAGATAACGATCGTATTTTCGCTTAACCCATTTTTGTCGAGATAGTCCAATGTGCGGCCAATATTTCTGTCAAGCGAGGCAGCTGTACTCAGGTAATCACGCATGTATCGCTGATATTTCCATTCTGTAAGGGCTTTTCCTTCTAATTTCAGCGCATTTAACTCTGATTCTATAGGGTTATAATAAGCATCAACCCTGGCCCGTTGTGCGGCGTTCATCCGCTTGAAATTGCCGTCCTGATCTTTTTTCTCCTTGGAACCGTGCATTTTAAGGTCATAGCCCATGAGCATCGTTTTCTCAATAGACATATCTTGAACTTCTGCCCCTTTTCTGCTTTCATAAGTATCATAGAAATTGGCAGGCAGCGGAAATTTAGTTTGATCGAACCTACCAAGATCAGTTGTATCAGGCAACCAAACGCGATGAGTAGCCTTATGGCCAATAACCAGGCAGAAGGGTTTCGACTGGTCTCTCTGATCTAACCATTCTTCACTCACATCAGTAATCACATTGGTCACATAGCCATCAAAACGCTTTTTGCTTCCGTCCATCATGTCAAAATCAGGATTGTAGTAGTCGCCCTGATCAGGAAGTATTTGCCAGTAATTAAATCCCTGAGGGTCGCTTTGTAAGTGCCATTTCCCAATCCATGCCGTTTCATAACCACTACTTCGCAACTGTTTGATAAAGGAATCCTGGCTTCCGTTAAACACAGAGCTCTCATTATCTCTAAATCCGTTTTTATGACTATATTTTCCAGTTAGAATCACCGCTCTGCTAGGACCGCAGATGGAATTTGTTACATAGGCCTTATCTAAACGAACCCCTTCCTTGGCAATCCTGTCTATATTGGGCGTTTGCATTAAACCTCCGCCATAGGCACTGATGGCCTGATAGGCATGATCGTCTGATACGATAATTACAATATTAGGGCGGCTTTTAACTCCAGTGGCATTTGCAGCTTTACTTGTGACAGGTTTGTGCTGTGCACAAACAGAAAAATGAAAGACTACACAAAATATTAATATACCTTTCGTGAATAGCCGGACTTGAGATGTATTCATAAACAAATGTAGCTGCACATAGAAGCTGCAAGTGTTCAATGCTGTCTGTATTTCATCCAAAATCGTCCATTAATCCCAATTAATGGCAATAATTTTAAAAAACACCCGGCAACTGGCCCAATTGTTCAGCATGTTCTCTACATTTATATTTTGCCAAATCAAAGTCGTTTGAAAACTATCATTTACAAGATAATCTTCATTATTGTCATACAGTTTTTGCTGGGGGGATCTATGCATCTCCGGGCAGATGAAGGATACTTTTTTAAACAAATATCTCTCGATGACGGACTAACACAAACAACCGTACGTTGTATCCTCACCGATCATAAGGGATATATTTGGATAGGGACCCGGTTAGGGCTCAACCGCTATAACCGTTACGACCTAAACAGTTACGTGCATAACAAAAAGGATCCTAAATCCATTCCTGGAAACGATATCAGGTTTATAGCTGAAGACCAAAAAGGCAACATATGGATTGGCACTGAAAGAGGGCTGGCGTTATATGATCGGGAAACAGATAAGTTTAACACCATATTATACGATGGTAAACCATTGGTAGTGAGTTCGGCCATAAGGGTTCCTGAAGGTATGTTGTTTGGGGGCGCTGGTGTACTTTACCAATACACATTTGATGGAACAAAAATAGCTAAAATACCAACGGTAAGTGATGAAGTAAACGTGGAGCTGTTTACAGAAATGGCGGTATGGAATAGAACAAACATACTACTTCAAACATCCAGGAATGGGGCCTGGCTATATAACACGATAAACAAAACACTTAAACGAGTCGATTTCATTAAAGAAAAGGACTTAATGGGCTTATATGTAGATAAAGCGCAACGAATATGGGTCTCTCCATATGGTAAAGGGGTAAGGGCATATGACAGGTCAGGAAAACTCCTTTACCATTTTACCACCAAAAATTCAGGACTCAATACGGATGTTGTACTCGATATCCTTGAAAAAGGCAATAAAATCTGGATAGCAACTGACGGCGGGGGAATAAATATATTTGACTTACAAACGCATACTTTTTCCAATTTAAGTCATGTGCCAGGCAATCCTGCTTCTTTGCCAGAGAAGTCGATCCTTACCTTATACAATGATTATGAGGATAACTTATGGGCAGGCAGTATTCGAGGAGGACTTATTTCTATCAGAAAGGCTTATATAAATGCCTATCACGAAGCCCCACTAGGCGGAATTCACGGACTAAGTCATAAAACTGTTTTGAGTACCTATCAAGATCAATCCGGATATTTATGGCTGGGAACTGATGGCGGCGGAATTAACCGTTTCGACCCTAAAGCCAAAATCTTTAAACAATACCTGCAAACTTATGGACTCAAGATTGCATCAATTACAGACTTTAGCGACCGTGAGCTGCTTATCTATGCATTTAGTAAAGGTATTTACGTGTTTGACAAACTTAGTGGCAGTATCAGGCCTTTTAATGAAAAAACAGGCTTGCAAAACGGACTTAAAAGTACTGCCGGCATTGCAGTTAACCTGAACAAAGTTTCAGCTGATTATATTTATTTGTTTACCGACCAGATTGTCCGCTATGACATCCGTACAGGACAATACAACCCTGTTATTTACCATCCAACTGCGAACGCCCATAGTTCACTCCTTAAAATTTACTCCAATAACGAATTGACCTACCTGTTCGGTCCATACGGATTGTTTGAACTGAACCACCAACAGAATAAGATAAAACCTATTTTAACACTTAAGTCAAATGGGACACCTATTACCGCAGCAGCCAGAGATAGCCGGGGTATTTTCTGGATTGGCAACCGGGACGGCCTGATGTATTATAACCCAAGGGAAAAAAAGCTACATCGTGTGCCTACCGAACAATTCAACGAAATTTCTGCATTGGTGATAGACAAACAGGACAGACTTTGGATTGGCGCGCAAAACATGGCCTTTCTGTTTAATGCCAGTGATAAGAAATTTATAGGCTATGGAGAGTCAGACGGCGTGATTCCTAATGAGCTTTTATATAAAGCTTGTATTGCTGCGGAGAACGGCGACACCTATCTTGGAGGTGTAAACGGCTTACTGGAAATCAAAAGGGAAATTCCGACAAACACAAATGATTCACCAGTAATTGAACTCATGGCCCTGGAAGTAAATGGTGTATCATTAAATCCAGAAGGTGGCCTGGCCACCATTCCCTGGAACCACAGTTCTCTGGGAATAACAGTTATGGCCAGGGAAAAAGATGTTTTCCGTAAAAAGATGTTCAGGTTCCAGATTGCAGGCCTTGACTCCAGAATAATAGAGACCTATGATCATTCCCTGCCTATTGGATCGCTACCCGCTGGTGATTATCGCATTATGGTGGCCTCAAATTTAAAAAACGGCGGATGGAGCAATTACAATAATATACTGAACATTACAGTAAGTCCACCCTGGTTTAAACGTTTGTGGTTTATCTCCTTACTATTTTTTGCAGTTTCTGTCGCCATCTTTATTTTTTACAGAATGGCTATAGCTAAAAGGGAACGAAAACTTCAATGGGACCTTAAGGAGCATAAACTCCAGACAGACCAAGCTAAGATTAATTTCCTGATCCACATTAGTCACGAACTTAGAACGCCGCTTACACTTATCTACTCCCCCCTGGGTCGCCTATTAAAGGAGAAAGATATTCAAGGAGAACTTGGCAGAATACTGGAAGGCATCTATAGGCAAGCGCGTAACATGCGAAATATTATTGATATGGTGCTTGACCTGCAAAAAATAGAACTGGCACAGGAGCAATTGAAACTGGAGTACCATGAGCTTAATGAATGGGTGCAGAACCTCGTAGAAAATTTCTCAGGTGAACTAAACCAAAAGAACATCACGCTTCTTTATGAACTTGACCAAACGATACCTGATATCGCTTTCGACGAGAAAAAATGTGCATTGGTATTAACAAATCTGATGGCCAACGCGCTGAAATTTAGTCCGGGCAACAGTACGATTACCATAATTACTACAATAAAGGAAGGTTTTGTTAGGGTAGCAGTGAAAGATGAGGGGATTGGTCTCGGGCATGTTGATATCACGCAATTGTTCAAACCATTTTATCAGGGTTCACATAATGAATATGGAAGCGGGATTGGACTATCTTATTCCAAAACACTCATTGAAATGCACGGTGGTGTTATTTGCGCCACTGAAAACCCTAAGCGGGGCGCAACATTCTTTTTTGAACTACCTACCAGTCTGAAAGTGACCACAAAAACTGACCTAACCACAACTTCAGCAGCACAAGTTCCAGCGGAATTCCCTACTTCAGGATATACATTGATGATTGCGGAGGACGAGCCAGAGCTCTTGTCATTTCTTTCAGAAAGTTTAAAGCCACATTTTAAAGAAATCATTGAAGCGGCAGATGGAATACAGGCTGCCACACTACTTGACCAGAGACAACCCGATATTGTGCTGAGTGATGTTATGATGCCCGGAATGGATGGCTTTGAACTGTGCAAACGGTTAAAGGAGGATCTATACGTTAGCCATACCCCTTTTGCACTTTTAACAACCCAGGGCGACGCAGAGAGTAGAAATTTAGGCTACAAGCTTGGCGCAGATGCCTATATAGCCAAGCCTTTTGACCTTGATTACCTGCTAACCATCCTTACTAATTTATTAAAGAACCGAGAACTTATTAAATCAAAATATAAAAACGCAGCACTGTCTATTTCCGCTAAAGACCAAACTTTCAGCAGCGCAGATGAACTTTTCATCAACAAGCTAAACGAGTTAATCAGAGATAACATTGAAAGCAAAGACCTCCATGTTAATTTTCTTACCGATAAAATGGCGATGAGCCGGGCAACGCTGTATAATAAACTCAAGCAAATAGCTGACATTGGTGTAAATGATTACATCAATAAATTACGCCTGGAAAGAGCA